>JALTZY010000334.1 GCA_027045905.1 Paracoccaceae bacterium | reverse complement strand
GGGCGCGGCGCTGAGCGCGGAGGACGCGGCGGCGTTGGACGCGCTGCGCACCCGGTTGGAGACCGCAAGATGACCACATGGACCGCATTGACCACCCTCGAAGGCCAGCAAAGCGCCGAGGCGCTGGGAGAGGCGATGGAGCGGCTCAGCCCCGCGCCCACCGGAGTCGGCGTGTTCGAGCTCGAGGATGGCTCCGGGCTCTGGGAGGTGGGCGGCTATTTCACTGAGGCGCCCGACATTGCCGGCCTCGCGCTGCTGGCCACGCTCCATGGCGCGGCGGATTTCGCGGTCTCGGAACTGCCGGAAAAGGACTGGGTGGCCGAGGTCCGGCGCGAGCTTGCGCCGGTCGAGGCCGGGCGGTTCATCGTTTACGGAAGCCACGATGCGGACAAGCTGCCCGAGGGGCGCATCGGCCTCCTGATCGAGGCGAGCATGGCTTTCGGCACCGGCCATCACGGCACCACGCAGGGCTGCCTCGCGGCGCTGGACGGGCTGGCGGCCACGGGATTCACCCCGGCGCGGGTGGCCGATATCGGCTGCGGCACGGCGGTGCTGGCCATGGGGGCGGCGCGGCTCTGGCCCGAGGCGGCGCCGATCATCGCCAGCGATATCGACGAAGTGGCCGTCGAGGTGGCGCGGGCGAATGTGGCGGCAAATGGGCTGGAGACGCGCGTCGATTGTGTGGAGGCGGCCGGTTTCTCGCATGAGTCCCTGAAGAATGTGGCGCCCTTCGACCTGATCTTCGCCAATATCCTCAAGGGCCCGCTCATCGCCCTCGCCCCGGACATGCGCGAGGCGGTCGCGCCGGGGGGGCATGTGATTCTTTCCGGGATACTGAACCCGCAGGCCGAAGAGGTGATCGACGTCTATTGCGGCCTCGGCTTCAATCTGGCCGAGGAGCGGCGGATTGTTGACTGGACGACATTGGTTTTGCACCTTGTTTGAATAAAATTCGATGAAACAATCCGTTTCCGGCACCTGCCACATTTCTGCCACATTTCGCGTAAAATTCTGTCTTGTTACCAAGGGCGGGGGCATTGGTAGGAGATGGTCATGGCCGATGCCAATGACACCATTTTTGCCCGGCGTCTGCAACGGATCGAAAAGCGCCATCGCAAGCTCGCACATGGATATGTGCGTCTGAAGAATGTCGATGGCCTCCTGATCCCGGTGCCCGGCCGGCGGCTGCACCGCCGCTCCTTTCCCCTTGCCGGCCTGCTGATGACGCTCGCTGCCCTGACCGCGTTCAAGGCCTTTCTGCTCGCCTATCACGGCCCGATCATCTATGCGGGAAATCTCGACATCCTGGCCTCGGGCAATGCGGCGGAGCGTGCCGGTGCCTGGATCATGTCCGCCGATCCGCTGACACGCTGGCTGGCTGGGCAATTCGCCCTCCTGCCCACGCTCTGGTGACATATGGCCGGGCTGTCCCTCCCGGCCCCTCCTGTGAAGAAGATACGCGCCCCGGATGCGAAAGCGCCCGGGGCGCGTAAACCATCGGGGAGAGCTTTTGCCGCCCGGGGCTCGCTGCGGTGCTTCGCTGCGGGGGCCCGCTGCGCTCGGAAGGGCGCGGTCTCGCCCTTCGCCTGCCTCTGCCCGAGGCGGAAGGCCGGGAGCGCTGCGTCAGCCCGGCGCCCCCCCCTGGCGCCCATAGGCCAGCAGGCCGAGTTCGCGGGCGGTGCTGGTGGTGAGGATATCGCTGTTGAGCCCTCTGGAGAGCTGAAACCTGCGGATCGCCCGGCGAGTGCGTTCATCCATCGCCCCGGTGAGACGGCCGCGATAGAGGCCGCGCACCTTGAGCGCGCGTTGCAGCGAGGCAATGAATTCGGGGGTGAAGGTCTCGGGGCAGGGCACCTCGAAGAAGAATTCCTTGCGCGGCTCGACGATCTTCTGGTGGGTGGTGGTGCGGTAGGTGGCGGGCCTGACGATCGCGCCGTCCTCGGCGAATTGAGCGGGCTCCACCAGTTCCTGCTCGGTCACTACCTCGACCACCGCCTGGGTGACGTCCTTGCCGTAGCAGGCGCCGGGGCGGGCGTCCGGCGGGCCTTCGCCGGGGGTGGTGATCAGGATGGTCTCATGGCCGGGCGCAGGCGGGCCGGTCGGGCCGGTGCAGGCGGCCAGGCTGGCGGTGAGGATCAGGGGCAGGCCGTATCGGCCAAGGGGGTATTTCATGCTGCTCGCGGGTTCTTTCTGGCGATTATCCCTTTCATGCCCCTTATAGCCCTGTTTCGCCCCTGTTCATAGGGGTGGCCGCGGATCCTTCCGGGCGCAAAACGGCTGGCGCCGGCGGGCAGGCTGGGCTAAACACCGGCAAAACCCCGACGGAGGCAAGAATGGCGAAGATCACCTATGTGGAATATGGCGGCAAGGAGCATGTGGTGGACGTGGCTCCGGGACTGACCGTGATGGAAGGCGCGCGCGACAATGACATCCCCGGCATAGATGCCGATTGCGGCGGGGCCTGCGCCTGTTCGACCTGCCATGTCTATGTGGACGAGGCCTGGCTGGACAGGCTCCCGCCCAAGGAGGCGATGGAAGAGGACATGCTCGATTTCGCCTATGAGCCGGACCCCAGGCGCTCGCGTCTGACCTGCCAGCTGAAGGTGACCGAGGCGCTTGACGGGCTGGTCGTGCACATGCCGGAAAAGCAGATCTGAGGCGGGCCGGGGCGCGGCCCCGCGGCTCTTCTTCAGCCGTTACAGCCCGACATCGGCAATGGCTTCGGCCAGCACGGTGACGGTCTGTTCGTTCAGCCCGGCGATGTTCATGCGGCTGTCGCCGACCATGTAGATGCCGTGCTTCACCCGCAGTTCCTCGACCTTGTCGGCCGGCGCGCCGATGCGCGAGAACATGCCGCGGTGCTGGGCGAGGAAGCCGTAGCGGTCCGATCCGGTGGTGCGGCGCAGCTCGGCGGCGAGCTTTTCGCGCAGGGCGAGCATGCCCCTGCGCACTTCTTCAAGCTCGGCTTCCCAGTCGGCGCGCAGGGATTCGTCCTCGAGGATCATGGTCACGAGCCGCGCCCCGTGATCGGGCGGGAAGGAGAAATTCTGCCGGTTGAGATGAGTGAGGTTCTGCTGGGTCACGCCGGTGGCTCTGGCGCTTTCGCTCACCGCCATCAAGAGCCCGGTGCGCTCGCGGTAGATGCCGAAATTCTTCGAACACGAAGCGGCGATGATGGTTTCGGGCAGGGCGGCGGCGATCCTGCGGGTGGCGGCGGCGTCTTCTTCGAGCCCGTCGCCGAAGCCCTGATAGGCGATGTCGATCAGCGGCACCGCGCCGGTCTTCTCGAGCACCGCGATGATCTCGTCCCATTCCTGCGGGGTCGGGTTGGCGCCGGTGGGGTTGTGGCAGCAGCCATGCAGCAGCACCACGTCGCCCGGCCTGACGCGGCCCAGATCCTCGATCATGCCGGCGAAATCGAGCCCGCGGGTCGCTTCGTCGAAGTAGCGGTATTCGGCCATGGCCAGGCCCACATGGCGGATGATCGAGGGGTGGTTGGGCCAGGTCGGATTCGAGATCCAGACGGTGGCATCGGGCCGCGCCATCCTGATCAGCTCCATCGCCTGGTGGATCGCTCCGGTGCCGCCGGGCTGGGCGGTCATCGCCAGCCGCTCGCGCGCCACCGCATCGCCCAAGACCAGGCCCGAGAGCGCATTGCCGAAGGCCGGATCGCCCGCAAGCGCGGTATAGACCTTTGTGGTCTGCTCTTCCCAGAGCCGCTTTTCCGCCGCCTTCACCGCGCGCATGATCGGGGTCTGGCCCCGGGCGTTCTTGTAGACGCCCACGCCGAGGTCGATCTTGCCGGGGCGGTCATCCTCGCGATACGCCTTCATCAGGGCCATGATCTTGTCAGCGGGCTGCGGCTGTAACTTTTCGAACATTTCGGGCTCCTGTTTCCACTTTCAGGTCGTTATACATGCCCCATTCCGACCACGAGCCATCATAGACGGCATGATCGCGGTGGCCGAGGCGCTCCAGCGCGAGGTCGATGATACAGGCGGTGACGCCGGATCCGCAGGTGCTGATCACGGGCCTTGAGAGGTCCACCCCGGCGGCCTCGAAAGCGGCCTTGAGGCCGGCTTCGTCCTTCAGCGTGCCGTCTTCATTGAGCAATTCGGTAAAGGGGAGGTTCTTCGAGCCGGGGATATGGCCGCCGCGCAGGCCCTCGCGCGGCTCGGGCTCGGTGCCGGCAAAGCGGCCGGGCGAGCGGGCATCCACGATCTCGTGATCGCCGAGCTTGGAGGCGCGGGCGACCTGGGTGACATCGCGCAGCAGCTGGTTCTGAAAGCGCACCACCATGTGGCGGTCGCGGATCACCGGCGGCAGGTCTTCGAGCGGGCGGCCCTCGGCCTTCCACTTGGGCAGACCGCCGTCGAGCACCGCCACATCCATCTGCCCCATCAGGCGAAACAGCCACCAGACGCGCGCCGCCGAGAGCAGCCCGGCGCTGTCATAGACCACCACCTGGTGGCCGTCGCCCACCCCCATGGCACGCATCCGCGACATGAATTTCTCGACCGGCGGCACCATGTGCGGCAGGTCGCTGCGAAGGTCGGCGATTTCGTCGATATCGAAGAACCGCGCGCCGGGAATGTGCTCGGCGGCATATTCGGCGGCCACGTCGCGCCGCTCCTGCGGCAGATACCAGGAAGCATCGAGGATGCGCAGGTCCGGGTCTTTCAGGTGGGATTCCAGCCAGTCGGTGGAAACGAGTGTGCGCGGATCGGAATATGGCATGACGCCCCCAGTCTTCTTGCTCTCTCTGGCTACAAACTGGGGGCGCAAAGGGCAAGGCCTCGCGGGCCTCGAAAGGCGGTTGCTACGTGGTTACCTGGCCTTCATGTTCCTGACCACGCCGGCCACCGCCAGGACCACGCCGCCGCCGACGCCGCCCGAGGCCACGCTGCCGGCGATCGAGGTTATGTCCATGCCGCCGGAGGTCGCCGCTTCGGCCATGCCGCCCACGCCCAGCATCGAGAGCACCTGGCCGCCGATGCCGCCGCCGACGATGCCCGCGAGCGAATTGCCCAGCACGCCGAGATTGAGGTTCTTGAGCAGGCCGCCGGCGACATTGCCGCCCACGGCGCCCGAGACGAGAGAAATGATCAGTTCCATTGCGCGTCCTCCTCGGGAGGTCAGGAAAGGCCGGCCCTCCCCCTGCCGGTGGGTGTGTTAACCATCCTGCGGCGCCGGGATGTAAGGGGAAAATTCGCCGGTTTTGCCCCCCGGGCGGCTGCAGCGGGCGGCTGGAGCGGGCGGAAACCGGGTGGGAACCGGGCCAGGCGGCTTGCCCTGCGCGCCCGGGCGCGCTAGCCGGGGGGCATGGAACGGGATCGCGCAAGACTGAACCTTTCCGCCGGGCTGGCCTCGGTCGGCGTGGCGCTCGTGCTGGTGGCGCTCAAGCTCTGGGCCTATGGCGAGACCCGGGCGCTGTCGGTGGCCGCAACGCTGGCGGATTCGGCGATGGATCTGATGGTGTCGCTCGGCGGGCTGGCGGCGATCCGGTATGCGGCGCGGCCTGCCGACGAGGACCACAATTTCGGCCACAGCGCCGCCGAGGATCTGGCGGCGCTGGGCCAGAGCCTGTTCATCCTGGCCGTGGCCGGGGCGATCGGTGCGGGCGCGCTGATGCGGCTGGGATCGGGCGCGCCCAGCCCGATCGCCGCCGAGGGCACGGGTGCCGTGGTCCTGCTGGTCTCGATTGTCCTGACGCTCGCCCTGGTGGCCTGGCAGCGCCGGGTGGTGGCGCGCACCGGCAGCCGGGTGGTGGCCGCCGACAGCCTGCATTATCTCGGCGACCTCCTGCCCAATATCGGCGCGCTGATCTCGCTCTGGGCCTCGGCGCGCTGGGGGCTGGGGCAGGTCGATTCGGTGGTGGCGCTGGGGGCGGCGCTGCTGCTGGCGGCGGGGGCGGTGCGGATCTTTCGCGCCGCCTGGGATGCACTGATGGACCGGCAGGCGGCGCCGGAGGTGATCGAGGGGATCGCCGAAATCGTGCGCGGCTGGGAGGGGGTGCATGGCTTTCACGATCTCAAGACGCGGGTATCGGGCTCGCGGCTGTTCATCGTCGTGCATATCGAGCTGGACGGGCGCCAGAGCCTGGAGGAGGCCCATGCGATCGGCGCCGCCCTGCGCCGGGCCTTGCTGAGGGCCTATCCGGGGGCGGATGTGCTGATCCACAAGGACCCGGTGGGGGTGGAGCCGCATCCGGAGGACCCGTCGAGAGAGACTTCGCGGCGCTGATGCGCCACGACCCGCCGGGGGGCGCTGCCCCCCGGAGCCCCCCGGGATATTTCGGCAAGAGGAAGAGGAGGGAAGAGTGAAGCTGGATTTCTACTGTCTGAAGTCGTGCGATACCTGCCGCAAGGCGCGCCGGGCGCTGGAGGGGGCGGGGCATGTGCTCGATGTGGTGGATATTCGCGCCGACGGGGTGCCGGAATCGGTGCTGCGCGCAGCGCTTGCGGCGCTGGGGCGCGAGGGTCTGCTGGCCACGCGCTCGCCGACCTGGCGCAGGCTGGGAGAGGAAGAGCGCGGGCGCGATCTGGTGGCGCTGATGCTGGAATATCCGGTGCTGATGAAGCGGCCGCTGATCATGGGCGAGGGGCATGTGAGCGCCGGGTGGTCGAAGGAGGTGCAGGCGCGGCTGCTGGGCTGAAGGCGGCGCCGGTCAGACCAGCCCGCGCCCCCTGAGCAGGGCGTCCATCCACGCCGGGCAGGCGACCGCGGAAGGCCTTGTAGAGGTCTTCGGCCTCTGCGCTGCCGCCGCGCGACAGGCTGTTATGTTCCAGGCTCGTGGCAAGGGCGGGGTCGAAGGCATCGTCCGCCTCCTCGAAGGCGGCGAAGGCGTCCGCATCCATTACCTCGGACCTCATGTAGCTGTAATAGGCCGCGCTGTAGCCGCCGCCGGCGAAGACATGGGCGAAATGCGGCGTGGCGTGGCGCATGCGGATGGCGCGGGGCATGGCGATCTCTTCCAGCACTTCGGCCTGTTTGTGCATCGGGTCCGCCGGTGCGGGGCCTCGCTTTCGGCGATTTCGGCCACCGCGCTCCGGGCTTCGGCCAGTGCGCTCTCCAGCGTCGGGGCAAAGTCGGCATCGCCGATCCGCTCGAAGGGCGGCAGGGCAAAGGGCGTGTCCCATTCGGTCCGGAGGGGGTTTTCTTGCATGGGTCTTCCGTATTGGTTATTGGCGCGTATCGGCGCGGCGGGGCCGGGCACGAAAACGCGCCCGACCGGATATGCCCGGGGCGGTTTCGCCCTTGAAAATGCCGCTCGTCCGGCGCACATGCCAAGGGCAGGATCGGGAGGGACCATGGAAGACAACGGCCAGAAGATCAACCGGCCCGTGCTCGACTTTCTGCTCACGCGCCGTTCGCGCCCGGCGAAGACCCTGGCGGGGCCGGGGCCGGAGCGGGCGGCGCTGGAGCGGATGCTGACGGCTGCCATGCGGGTGCCGGATCACGGCAAGCTGGAGCCCTGGCGCTTCATCGTGCTGGAGGGGGCGGCGCTGGCGCGGCTGGCCGGGCTCGCCGAGGCGCGCGCCGCCGCGCTGGGGATGGATGCGGACAAGGCCGCCAAGGGCGCGGGCCAGTTTCGCGCCGCTCCCCTGATGGTGGCGGTGGTAAGCGCCCCGGTGGCCAGCGAGAAGGTGCCGGAGGCCGAGCAGCTCCTGTCCGCGGGGGCGGCGGCGCTGAGCCTGCTCAATGCGGCCCTCGCCATGGGCTGGGGGGCCAACTGGCTCAGCGGCTGGCCGGCCCATGACCGGGTGTTTGTCGAGCAGGGGCTGGGGCTGGCGGCGCATGAGAGCATCGCCGCCTTCATGGTGATCGGGCGCGAGACCAGGGTGCCCCCGGAGCGCCCGCGCCCGGACATGGCGGCCAAGGTCAGCTGGGTCGGAGCATGAGCCGCTTCGCCGTGATCCCCGGCGCGCTCGGGGATGCCCTGCGCCAGCTGCCGAGCGCCGCCTTTCTCAGGTTGCTTGCCGGGGCGCTGCTGGTGACGCTGGTGCTGACCGGGCCTTTTCTGGCGCTGTTCGCCGCCATGGCCTGGCTGGTGGAGCTGGTGACGCCGGCGAGCCTCTCGCTGCCGTGGCTTGGGGAGGTGAGCTTTCTGGGTGTGTTCACGCAGGGGCTGGTCTCGAAGACCTCGTGGATATTCTGGACCTATGTGATGGCGCCGGTGGCGATTGCGGTGATGGGGCTGTTTCTGGAAAGCGTGGTGGAGGCGGTGGAGGCGCGCCACTATCCGGCGCTGGCCCGGGTGCGGGCGCGCTCGCTTCGGGAAATGCTGGGCTATTCGGTCAGATTCTTCCTGATGATGCTGGCGGTGAGCCTGGCCGCGCTCATCGCCTCGCTCTTCGCGGGATTTCTGGCGCCGGTGGTGTTCGTCGCCGCCAACGGCTACCTGATCGGACGCGAATATTACGAGACCGTGGCCCTGCGACGCCTCGGCGAGGGCGAGGCCAGACGTCGGGTCAGGGCGAACCTGCCGGTGCTCTGGGCGCTGGGGGCGATGCTGGCGCTGGCGCTGAACCTACCCTGGGTCAATCTCGTGGCGCCGCTGGTGGGGGTGGCGGCCTTTACCCACCTCTATCACCGGCTGGGATGACGCTTGGCGTGTGATTCACGGGTCTGTGCTCGGCATGTCGTCCATGAAACCGTACCAGTCGAAGCCGCGCACGGTGATGAGGCCGGAGAGGATCGCCCACATTTCCAGCGCCCAGAGCACCACGGTGATGGCGGTGACGATCAGCATGGTGCGCCCCAGGCGGAAATCGGCCGGCGCGCCCGCATGGGTGCCCTCGACGATCTCGCCCTCATCGCCCTGGGTGCGCAGGCGGACCGGCAGGACCAGGAACATCACCAGGAACCAGGTGACGGCGAACAGGACGATGGCCGAGGTGATCGACATCAGGCCTGCTCCAGTTCGATCAGGGTGCCGGTGAAGTCCTTCGGGTGCAGAAACAGGACCGGCTTGCCATGGGCGCCGATCTTCGGTTCGCCCGTGCCCAGAACCCGCGCGCCGTTCGCCAGAAGCCGGTCGCGCGCCGCAAGGATATCCTCGACCTCGTAGCAGATGTGGTGGATGCCCCCCGAAGGGTTCTTCTCCAGAAAGCCGGCGATCGGGCTGTCGGTGCCCAGCGGGTGCAGCAGCTCGACCTTGGTATTGGGCAGGGTGACGAAGACCACCGTAACCCCGTGCGCGGGCTCTTCCTGGGGCGCGCCAACATCGGCGCCGAGCGTGTCGCGGTAGAGCGCGGCGGCGGCGGCAAGGTCGGGCACGGCGATGGCGACATGGTTCAGGCGTCCGATCATGTGGGTCTCCTCCCGGGGCGTTTCTCCTGCTCTTATGCCGGGGCCGGGGGGCGGGGG
>JALTZY010000333.1 GCA_027045905.1 Paracoccaceae bacterium | reverse complement strand
CGAGCCGCAGGACGAGGCCCGCGCCACCTATGCGGCCAAGATCGGCAAGGACGAAGCGCGCATCGACTGGGCCCGCCCGGCGGTGGAGATCGACCGCCGGATTCGCGCTCTGTCGCCCTTCCCCGGCGCCTGGACCACGGTCGAGGGCAGACGCCTCAAGCTCTTGATGAGCCGCCCCGCCGAAGGAGGAGGCCGCCCGGGCGAAGTGCTCCACGGCCTCACCATCGCCTGCGGTGAAGGCGCGGTCGAGATCCTCAGAGTCCAGCGCCAGGGCAAGCAGGCGCTTGATGCCGGCACCTTCCTGCGCGGCATGCCGCTTGCGCCCGGCACCATCCTCGGAGGCTGAAATGTTTCCCACCCTGATCGGCACCGTCGTCATCGCCGGCATCATCGGCTATCTCTCGGAGATCAAGGGCTTTACCCAGAACGGCATCCTGCCGAGCATCATCATCTGCATCGGCGGGGCGCTGCTCTTCCACTTCGTCGCCCTGATGTTCGATATCGGTTTCCGCTCCCCGGGGCTCAACGCCATCCTCTCCGCCGCCGGCGCGCTCGTCATCGTGCCCACCCGCTGGCGCCGTTAGAGCCGGAACCTTCCCCGCGCGCCCCGATCGGCTGCGGAAAAACCGCTCCGGTCGCTCCGGCGCTGCTTTCCGGGCCTCTGTCGCCACATCCTTCCCTTGCACCGCCAGCCCCCCTCGGCTAGGCACGGCGCATGGACATCATCCGCGACTACCAGTTCGTGAAGGACAAGGATCGTGGCGCTTCGGCGGCGATCGGCAATTTCGACGGGGTGCATCTGGGACACCAGCATGTGATCGACCTCGCCCGCGCCGAGGCCCGCGCGCTTGCAGCGCCGCTGGGCGTGGTCACCTTCGAGCCACATCCGCGCCAGTATTTCGCGCCCAAGGCCCCGCCCTTTCGCCTGATGGGCGCCGAGGCGCGCGCCAACCGGCTGGCCAAGCTCGGCGTGGACAAGCTCTACGAGCTCAATTTCAACGCCTCCCTCTCCGTCCTGACCCCCGAGCAATTCGCCCGCGACGTGCTGGTCGGGGGGCTGGGGCTCAGCCATGTGGTGGTGGGCGAGGATTTCCGTTTCGGCGCCGGGCGCGCGGGCTCTGCGGCCGATCTTGCGCGCTTCGGGGCCGAGATGGGCTTCGGCGTCACCGTCGCCCCCCTGCTCAGGGGCAAGCTGGGCGAAGTCTCCTCCACCGCC
Source organism: Paracoccaceae bacterium (assembly GCA_027045905.1). Taxonomy (GTDB): domain Bacteria; phylum Pseudomonadota; class Alphaproteobacteria; order Rhodobacterales; family Rhodobacteraceae; genus JAAEUB01. Next base: position 8,167 of record JALTZY010000333.1, on the reverse strand, counting down.
ATCCGTGAGGCGCTGAGCGAAGGCCGGCCGCGCGACGCCGCCGCCATGCTCGGCCACTGGCACCGGATCGACGGCGAGGTGATCCGGGGCGACCAGCGCGGCCGCGACCTCGGCTTTCCCACCGCCAACATGTCGATCGCCGGCCTGCACCCGCCGCGCTTCGGGGTCTATGCGGTCGAGGCCGAGGTGCTGACCGGTCCCTTCAGGGGCACCTATGGCGGCGCCGCCTCGCTCGGGGTGCGCCCGACCTTTGGCGAAAACCTGCCCAATCTCGAAAGCTACCTGTTCGACTTCGAGGGCGACCTCTACGGCGCGCATATCTCCGTCGCCCTGATCGAATATCTGCGCCCCGAAGAGGCGTTTGACAGCCTTGACGACCTGATCGCGCAGATGCATGCCGACTGCGCCCGCGCGCGCGAGATCCTGGCGGCCCTATGAGCAGCACCGCCCGCCTGCGCCCGCGCTTCTGGGAACTTCCGCTCAGCCACCTCAACCGGCGCGAATGGGAGGCGCTCTGCGACGGCTGCGGCAAGTGCTGCCTCAACAAGCTCGAAGACGAAGACAGCGGCGAGATCACCTTTACCTCCATCGCCTGCCGCCTGCTCGATGGCGAGACCTGCCGCTGCGGCCAATACGAAACCCGCCTGCAATTCGTGCCCGAATGTATCGTGCTGAGCCCGCAAAACATCTCCCGCACCGCCTATTTCATGCCCAAAAGCTGCGCCTACCGCCTGCGCCACAAGGGGCGGCCCTTGCCCGACTGGCACCCGCTGATCAGCGGCGACCCGGAGAGCGTGCACCGGGCCGGCCAGTCGGTGCGGGGCTGGAGTACGCCGGAATTCGAAGTGCCGGTGGAGGAATGGGAAAACTACCTGATAGAGGAGCCGGTGTGATGTTCTTTGCCTCCGACAATGGCGGGCCGGTACACCCGGCGATCATGGCCGCCCTTGCCGCCGCCAACGAGGGCGACGCCATGGCCTATGGCGACGACGCGCTGACCGCCCGCGCCATTGACGCCCTGCGCAGGGTCTTCGAGGCCCCCGAGGCCGAGATCTTCCTGCTCCCTTCTGGCACCGCGGCCAATGCGCTGGCGCTCGCGACCCTCGCAGAGCCCTTCCAGACCATCTACGCAACCCCCGACGCCCATGTGATCAACCACGAATGCAACGCGCCCGAATTCTACACCGGCGGGGCCAAGCTCACCCCGGTTGCCGCCGATGCGGGCAAGATGCGCCCCGAGGCGCTGTCCCAGGCGCTCGACCCGGCGCGCTTTCACTCCGAGCATGACGGCGCCCCCGGCGCCCTGTCGCTCACCAACCTCACCGAGCTTGGCACCCTCTACACGCCCGGCGAAATCGCCACCCTCGCCCGCATCGCCCACGGCGCCGGCCTGCCGGTGCATCTCGACGGCGCCCGCCTCGCCAACGCGCTTGCCGCCACCGGCGCCAGCCCCGCCGAGATGACCTGGAAAGCCGGCATCGACGCGCTCAGCTTCGGCGCCACCAAGAACGGCGCCATGGGCGCGGAAGCGGTGATCCTGTTCGATCCCGCCCGTGCTCGCGAACTGGCCTTCCGCCGGATGCGCGCAGGTCAGCTTCTGTCCAAGCACCGCTACCTCGCCGCGCAGATAATCGCCTACCTGCAAGACGGCCTCTGGCTCGACCTCGCCCGCGCCGCCAATGCGCGCACCGCCCGCCTCGCAAACGGATTGCGCGAGATCGGCACGGTCGAAATCACCCCCGCGCCCGAGGGCAACATCCTCTTTGCCCGCTTCCCCCGCGCCCTGCACCAGCACCTGCTGGCGGCGGGGGCCGAATATCACGTCATGGACGGCGACCCGACAGAAGGCGCGCCCGAAGACCTCCTCACCGCCCGCCTCGTCTGCAGCTGGTCCACCACGACGCACAGTATCGGACAATTTCTGCAGAAGCTCCGCCGGCGCCCCGCCTGATCGCTTCATACTTGCGCAAATATCCCGGGGGAGTGGCGAGGGGGCTGGCCTCCTCGCGCCCGATTTTTCGGCGAAAATCGACCTCCGCCCTTCTGGGTCCGCCTGAAACGATTTCGGCCCGACACAATAGCGCCGGGCCGTCTCGAAAGTTCCTCGCAGGCAGGAGGCGATCGGCCCACCGCCGGCGACCTGCTCAGTGCAGCTTGGTCTCGGCTTCCCGGATCGCCGCGTCGATCAGCTTGTTCGCTTCGGTTGCGCCGAGCTTTGCGGCGATCACGTCGCTGGCAGCTCCCACAGCTACGGTCACTGCCGCATCCCGCACCTCCCGGACCGCGCTTTCGCGGGCTGAGGCGATCTGCTCTTCGGCCGCGGCCATACGCCGGGCGATGGAGGCTTCCAGATCCTTGCGCGCCTGCTCGGCTGCCGTGGCCGCCTCTTCCTTCGCATGGGCGACGATGCGCTCGGCCTGCTCCTTCACCTCTTTCTGCTTGCGCTCGTAGGAGGCCAGCAGGCTCTGCGCCTCTTCACGCAGGGCGCGGGCCTCGTCCAGCTCGCTGCGAATGCCCTCGGCGCGCTTTCCCAGCATCCCGCCAAGGAGGCGGGGCACCTTGAGGAAGAGCAGCAGGGCGATGAACAGGATGAAGCCGATGGTCACGTTGAACATCGGGTTCTTCATCGTGAAGAAGGGGCCTTCCGCGGCGGCCAGCGCCGGGCCGGCGGCAAGGGCCGCAAGCAGGGCGGGGGAGAGTTTCTTCCACATGGCCTATCCTTTCATCCGCTGGGTGACGGCGGCGGCGATCGCCCTGGCATCGGCCTTGACGCCGAAGGCGGCGACGATTTCCTTCGCCGTGTCCACGGCCACTTCCTTCACCGCTTCCTGGGCGGAGGCGCGGATTTCGGCAATCGCCCTTTCGCTTTCGGCCGACCTGGCGGCAATCTCCGCATCCGCCCTGGCGATGGCCTCGTCAAGCTCGGCCTGGATATCCGCGCGGGTCTCGGCCACGATCCTGTTTGCCTCGGCGCGGGCATCGGCCAGCGCCTTGTTATAGGCTTCCTCGGCCTCGACCGCCTTCTGCTTGAGCTCTTCGGCCGCGGCGAGATCGCCGGTGATGGTGCCCTGGCGCTCGGCGAGGACCGCCTCGATCCGCGGCAGCGCGATGCGGCTGAGGATCAGGTGGATCAGCACCAGGGTGACCGCCAGCCAGAAGATCTGGTTGGGAAAGGTGCTGATATCGAGCTGCGGCATTCCGGCGGCGCTTTCGGCCGCGTGGCCGGCGGCCTCTGTCGTTGCTGTCGTCATCGGCTCGTCCTCATCTGGATGGTCACGGGGACCCGTTGGCCCGGCGCGCGGCGGCGCCGGACGTCAAGGCGCCTTCCGTGGATCAGAGGGCGAACATCAGCAGCAGCGCGACGAGGAACGAGAAGATCCCGAAGGCTTCGGCAAAGGCGATACCGATGAACAGCATGGCGGTCTGCGAGGCGGCCGCGGCCGGATTGCGCAGGGCGCCCGAGAGGAAGTTGCCCACGATGGTGCCCACGCCGATGGCGGCGCCGCCCATGCCGATGGTGGCGATACCTGCGCCGATGAGCTTGCCCATTTCTACGATGCTGCCTTCCATGATGTCTCTCCTTTGTACTGGAATTGGCTGATTGCGGTGTTTCGGGCCGACTGCTGCGTCAGTGCGAGGGATGCAGGGCATCCTTCAGATAGACGCAGGTCAGGATGGTAAAGACATAGGCCTGGATGAAGGCCACGAGCACGTCCATGCCGAACATGGCGACAATGCCGACCATGGCGATGGGCGCGATCAGGGCGCTGGCGGCAAAGGAGGCAAAGACCTCGATCACCGCGTGACCCGCCATGACATTGCCGGCCAGTCGGATCGAATGACTGACCGGGCGCACGAAGTAGGAAATGATCTCGATGATCGCCAGCACCGGCCTCAGCGCCAGCGGCGCCTGACTGACCCAGAACAGGCCGAGGAACTTGACCCCATGCAGGTAGAAGCCCAGCAGGGTGACGCTGACGAAGACCAGCACCGCCAGCACCGCCGTCACCGCGATCTGCGAAGTGACCGAAAAGCTCATCGGGATCAGGCCGAGGAAATTGGTGAAGATGATGAAGATGAACAGGGTCATGATGTAGGGGAAGTATTTCACCCCCTCCTTGCCCGCCACATCGCGTACCATCTGATAGACGAAACCATAGGCCAGCTCGGCCACCGACTGGGTATGCGAGGGCACGATGGCGCGCCGCCGGGTGCCGAATACCAGAAGCGCAATGATCGCCAGAACCGTGATGCCCATCCACAGGGTCGCATTGGTCGGCGTGTACCAGTGAATCGGCCCCTCGCCAAAAAGCGGCTTGAGCGTGAACTGGTGCATCGGATCAATGGCGGGGCCCGAGGCCTCCATCATATCGGCTTCTGCTGCCACGTCTTCTTCCTTCCCTACTCATCGGGTGCGCGCGCACCCTCTCCGTCTCCGTCTCCACGCGCCGGTTCCCGCGCCCCCGCCGCCCGGCCCATCTCCCGGGCGCTGCCGATCATCACGTTCACCCCGGCGGCAAAGCCCAGAAGGGTGAACACGACCAGAAGCCAGGGCCGGGTGCCGAATGCCAGATCCAGACCGTAGCCCAGACCGACCCCCATGCCGATCCCGATGACCAGCTCGAGGATCATCCGCCAGGCCATCTGCGCCTGGCTGAACGACTGCATCGCCTCGTTCGCCGATTCCGGCTCCAGCGCCGCCCGGGCGCGGGCGATACGCTCTTCCAGCGCTTGCAGCCGACTGGCGTCAGGCTCTTTCGACATATCCGCGCGCCTTGTTGCGTCCGCGCTGTTGCTAAGCGCAGGCGAGCGCGGAGTCAACAGGATCGTTGTCAAACCGGGAAGATCGCAACCTGCTGATATTACATGAAAAAACACGCCCGCGACACTTGGCGCCGCGCCTCGCCGCTCGCGCCGGCGGCAAAATCGGCCGCGAAGCATGTTCAACCGCCCGGTTGACCTTTGTCCGGTCCGGGCGCTAGGGAGAGCCATGAGCCAGCGCCTGGACCGCATCTTCGCCGCCCTCTCCGACCCGACACGGCGCGCAATCCTGACCATGCTCCTCGAAGACGACATGGCCGTGACCGACGTGGCCGAGCCCTTCGACATGTCGCTGGCGGCAATCTCCAAGCACCTCGCCCTGCTGACCAGGGCCGGCCTGATCAGTCAGGAGAAACGCGGCCGGGTCAAATGGTGCAAGCTCGAGCCCGACGCGCTCAGGGAGGCCAGCATCTGGATGCAGGGCTTCGGCCAGTTCGAGCCGGTCAATCTCGACGCCTTCGAAGCCTTCCTCGCCCGCGAGCTTTCTGACTGACCCCTTTCGCCTTTCGCCAAATACTCCCGCCGGAGGCACGATTTTTCCGCGAAAGATCGTCTCCCCTCAATGGCTGCCCGCGCACAGCCCGTGGTCGCCGAAAGCGGCGAGAATCGAGCAGCCACCCTCGCCCCTGCCGTCGCAGGAATCGCGGATGCGCACCAGTTCGCGCTCCAGCGCCCTCAGCCGGCGGATGCGGTCGCGTATGTCCCTGAGATGCGCTTCGGCGATGGCATGGCTTTCGGCGCAGGCCCCGCCGCCCTTGCTCTCCAGCGCGACCAGGGCGCGGATCGCCTCGAGGCTCAGCCCCAGGTCGCGCGCATGGCGGATGAAGGCGAGTCGCTCCAGCCCGGCCTGCGAATAGCGTCGCTGGTTGCCCGCCGTGCGCCCCTCATGGGCGATCAGGCCCATCTGCTCGTAATAGCGGATGGTCGTGACCCTGACCCCGGTGGCACGCGAAAGCTGGCCGATGGAATACATGCGAAAACCCCTTGAAGCTACAGGTGCTGTAGAGATTAGGTTGCCGGCCAGGGACGGACAAGACGGGAATCAGAACCATGCCCCATGACCACAGCCACAGCCACGGCCACGGAGGCCATCACCACCACCACCATATCGACCCCGAGGCGGGCGACCTGAAGGTGGCGCTGGCGGTTGCGGTCAACGTGGCCCTGACGCTTGCCCAGATCGTCGGGGGCGTGCTGTCGGGCTCGGTGGCGCTGATCGCGGATGCGATTCACAACCTTTCCGACGCCGCCTCGCTGTTCATCGCCTTTTTCGCCCGCAAGATCGCCCGGCGCCCTTCCGACCGGGCCATGACCTTCGGCTACAGGCGCGCAGAGCTGATTGCCGCGCTGATCAACTACACCACGCTGATCGTCATCGGCTTCTACCTGATCTACGAGGGGATCATGCGCTTCTTCGAGCCGCCGGAAGTGGCCGGCTGGCTGGTGATCATCGTCGCCGGGATCGCCCTGGTGATCGACCTGATCACCGCGCTTCTGACTTTCCGCCTGTCGAAGGAGAGCGCCAATATCCGCGCCGCGTTTCTGCATAATGTCGCCGACGCGCTGGGCTCGGTGGCGGTGATCGTGGTCGGCGTCCTGATCGTGCTGTTCGACTGGCGCCTGGCCGACCCGATCGCCACCCTGGGCATTGCCGGCTACATCCTGTGGATGGGATTTGCCGAGATCCGCGGCGTGATTCGCATCCTGATGCTGGGCAGTCCGCCCTGGATCGCGCCCGAAGAGGTGATCGCCTCGATGGAGTCGGTCGAAGGCGTGGCCGGCGTGCACCACCTGCATCTGTGGCAGATCAGCGAAGAGGTGGTCTCGCTGGAAGCCCATGTGGTGGTGGAGCCGGCCCACTGGCCGGACTGCCTGGGCGTCAAGCAGGCGCTCAAGGCGCGCCTGTCGGCGGGATTCGGTCTGGCTCATGTGACGCTCGACATGGAAGGCCCCGAAGACGCCTGCCCCGACGCCGCGGCAATCGGCAGCTGAGCCGCTCAGCCCGCCTGCCGCATCCAGCCGAGCCCGTCCACGGTCTTGCCCGCCGGGTGGTATTCGCCGCTGACCCAGCCCCGGTAGCCGATCACGTCGAGGGCGCGGAAGAATTTCGGGTAGTCGATCTCGCCCTTGAGCGGCTCGTGACGGCCCGGGTAGCCGCCCACCTGCACATGGCGCACCAGATGGCCGTGATCGGCCCAGACCTGCTCGGCATCGCCGGTGATCATCTGCGCGTGATAGGCATCGTATTGCAGGCCCAGATTGGGCGCGTCGACCTCGGCCAGCACCTCGGCGGCGAGGTCGAAATCGTCGAGGAAATAGCCCTCCATGTCGATCCGGTTGATCGGCTCGATGGTCAGGCTCTGGCGCGGGGCCTCCGCGGCGGCCCATTTCAGGTTTTCGACAAAGGTGCGGCGGGCGACCAGGCCGCGCGCGCGCCCGGCCATGATGTGCAGGTGCCCGGCCCCCAGGGCCCGGGCAAAGCGCAGCGCGCGGGCGAAATCGTGGCGAAAGCGCGCCTCGCCCCCCGGCACGGCGGCGAAGCCGCGCGGCCCCCCGGCCCAGTTCGGCGGCGGGGTGTTGATCAGCACCATTTCGAGCTCGTGCACCTGGAGCCGGCCGGTGATCTCGCTCGCCGCATGGTCGTAGGGAAACAGCACCTCGACCCCCCTGAAGCCGGCCTGGGCGGCGGCCTGGAAGCGGTCGAGGAATGGCAGCTCCTTGAACAGGAAGTCGAGATTGGCGGCAAAACGCGGCATGCGGGCTCCTTTGGCCCGGCAGCCTATTGCGATTGGCGGGCAAAGGCAAACGGAGCCCTCTGCAGTCCTATGCCTCGGTCTCTGCGATCAGGCGCCTGATCCAGCGCGCGGCGATCCAGGCCAGCGGCACCCCCAGGGCAAGCCCCGCCAGCACCGCCGCCACCGGCGCCAGCGCCGTCAGCGAGAGCGCCTGGCCGAGCAGGCCGAGGAAGAACAGATTCACCGCTCCCGCCCCCGCCGCGAAGGGGTAGAGAACCAGGGCGATCTTCCATACCGGCCAGGGACGGGGGGTATCGCTGCCCTCTTCGTGCATCACTTGCGGAAGATCGACCAATGCACCGCCCACAGGGCGAGGATCATGGCCAGGGCGGCAATCGCCAGCCAGGTGGTCGCCCCGCCGGGATTGCCGGAATAGCCCTCGATCGGTGCCGCTGTCTGCCCGGCCCGCGCCACGCCGGCGTGCAGCAGCATGGGGGCGAGCATGAGAATGGTTGCGGGGCCCTGCATCTCTTGCCTCCTCTGGTTGCGGATGCCCCCTTGATACGCCGGGGGCTGTTGCCTTGCCTTGATATTTGTTAAAAGGCTGTGGG
>JALTZY010000332.1 GCA_027045905.1 Paracoccaceae bacterium | reverse complement strand
GACTTGCGGGGGGAAGGCTCTGGCTCATATGCCCGCCTTACGACACTTTGGCGCGCGGGAAAAGGCGGATTGGCCGGGCGCGCCCCCGCTCGCCCCTTCCTGCGTGTGCTGAGGCGGGGAGCGATCTTTCTGCGAAAGATCGTGCCTCCGGCGGGAGTATTTACGGAAAGGCGAAAGGGCGCTGCGGCTGTTATCCGATAACGCGCCGCTGTTTTTGCCTGACAGGGCAGTGTCGGGCATGGTCGGGCTGCAGGTGCTCCGGGGCATGTCCCTTCCTCCCTTCTCCCTGTCCGGCCCCGGAGCGCCTGCAGGCAACCGAAACACTCCAGAACAGGAGAAACAGAAACACAGGAGAATCAGAATGTCTTTCCAGTTCCCTTTCACGCACAGCCTGCGCCGGGCGCTCCTCGCTCTGGGCGTGGCGTTTTCCGCTTCTGTCGCCGGCTCCGCCGCCATGGCCGGCCCCTGCCCCGACCCGGCAATTGCCTCGATGCGGATCAGCGGTGTGAGCTTCGAGGGCGGCCAGGCCGTCGTCAGCATCCGCATCACCGTGAGGAATCGGGGCGGGGGGGATTTCGTGTCGAACCCGAACCAGCAGTCGGTGCTGGTCTTTACCGGCAATTCCACGCGCAACACGATCCTGCGCCAGCGTTTCAACCGGCTCAATTCCGGGGCGTCGTTTTCGCTCACCGCCCGGATGCGCGCCAATGGCGGCGAATTCACCCCTTCAGTGACGGCTCTGCTGAGCTATGACCCGGATATCTACATTGACGGCAATCCGCGGAATGACGATTGCAACCAGGGCAACAACCAGAGGACCCTGAGCGCGGCCGATATCAACGACGCGATTGCCGCGGCGCGGAGCCGCCCGCGTTACAACATTCCGGACAATGTGTGGCCGCGGCCGGTGCCCCTGCCTACGCCGATCCCGTTTCCGTGGCGGCCGTGATGGCGTGACATGGTGACGGCGGGTCGGGCGCATTTCCGAGGGATGCGCCCGGCTGCGATTTTTCGCACGAAAATCTTGGGAGAAACGCGAAAGGGGTCAGGTTTTCCGGCCGGCGCGGGCCGGAAGCTCGTTGGCCCAGGCGCTGATCGAGCCGGCGCCGAGGCAGACCAGCAGGTCGCCGGGGCGGGCTTCGCTCCTGAGCAGTTCGAGCAGGTCTTCGCCATCGTCGATGGCGCGGGCGTCGCGGTGGCCGTGGCTGGTGAGGCCGGCGACGAGGTCGTCGCGGCTCGCGCCTTCGATCGGGGCTTCGCCGGCGGCAAAGACCGGGGCGATGGCGACCACGTCGGCTTCGTTGAAGGCGGTGCAGAAATCTTCGAACAGGTCGTGGAGCCTTGTATAGCGGTGCGGCTGGTGGGCGGCGATGACGCGCCCCTCGGTGGCCTGGCGGGCAGCCGAGAGCACCGCCTTTATCTCCACCGGGTGGTGGGCGTAATCGTCGATGATGGTGACGCCGTTGATGGTGGCAACCCGGGTGAAGCGGCGGTTCACCCCTTCGAATTCGGCCAGCGCCTGGCGGATCTCGGCGCGCTTCATGCCCAAGTGGCGGGCGACGGCGACGGCGGCGAGCGCGTTTGAGACATTATGCGTGCCGGGCATGGGCAGGGTGCAGCCTTCGATCCGGCTGCCTTCGCCGGCCAGTTCGATATCGAAATGCGCCTGGCCGCCCTGAAAGCGCAGGTTCAGCGCCCGCACATCGGCCTGGGCGTTCAAGCCGTAGGTGGTCACGCGCCGGTCGCTGATGCGCCCGACCAGGGCCTGCACTTCGGCGTGGTCGGTATTGCAGACCGCAAGCCCGTAGAAGGGGATGTTGTGGACGAAATCGGCAAAGCCCTGCTTGAGCGCTTCGAAACTGCCCCAGTGCTCCATATGCTCGGGGTCGATATTGGTGACGACGGCGATGGTGGCGGGCAGGCGGTTGAAGGTGCCGTCGCTTTCATCGGCCTCCACCACCATCCATTCGCCCGCGCCCATGCGGGCATTGGAGCCGTAGGCGTGGATGATGCCGCCATTGATCACGGTGGGGTCGATGCCGCCCTTGACCAGAAGTTCTGCGATCAGGGTGGTGGTGGTGGTCTTGCCGTGGGTGCCTGCGACGGCGATGTTGGATTTCAGCCGCATCAGTTCGGCGAGCATCTCGGCCCGGCGCACCACCGGCAGCGAGCGGCGGCGGGCTTCGTCGAGCTCCGGGTTGCCGGGCTTGATCGCCGAGGAGATCACCACCACTTCGGCGCCGTCGAGATTTTCGCCCCGCTGGCCGATGAAGATCCGGGCCCCGAGGCTGGCGAGGCGGCGGGTGATCTTCGTCTCCTTCAGGTCGCTGCCCTGCACCTGGTAGCCGTGATTGAGCAGCACTTCGGCGATGCCGGACATGCCGATGCCGCCGATCCCGGTAAAGTGGATCGGCCCCATCTCGGTGGGCAGCTTGGTGGCGGGGCTCATGGGGCGTTTTCCTCTTGCTCTTGCAGCTTTTGTTGCCGGCCGGCCAGTTCCTCGACCAGCCGGGCGAGGTGCTCGGTGGCGTCGGGGCGCCCGGCGGCGAGTGCCCCGGCGGCCATTTCCTGGGCGGTGTCGGGATCGCCCAGCACCGAGGCAATCGCATCGCGCAGCACTTCGCCGGTCAGGTCCTGCTCGGCCAGCACGATCGCCGCGCCCGCCTGCTCCAGCCCGCGCGCATTGGCGCTCTGGTGGTCGGCGGTGGCGTGGGGATAGGGGATCAGGATCGCGGGCCGGCCGATCACGGTGATGTCGGCGATCGAAGAGGCGCCGGCGCGCGAGATCACCAGCTGCGCCTCGCTGATCCGGCGCGCGATGTCGTCGAAGAAGGGCTGCACGTCGGCGCGGATGCCCTGCTCGGCATAGAAGGAAGCGACCCGCGCCACGTCCTCGGGCCGGGCCTGCTGGCTGAGCGAGACATGGCGGCGGATCGCCTCGGGCAGCGCGGCGATGGCCTCGGGCACCAGGTCGGAGAGAGCGCGCGCGCCCTGCGAGCCGCCGAAGACGAGCACGTCCATCGGGTAATCGCCCGGCGCGATATAGGGCGAAGCGGCGCGCGCGGCCACGGCGGCGCGCACCGGGTTGCCGGTATGGATGCCCTCGACGCCCTCGGGAAGCTCGGTGGGCCAGGTACCGCAGGCGAGCTTGTCCACGCGGCGGGCAAAGAGCCTGTTGACCCGGCCCAGCACGCCGTTCTGCTCGTGCAGCATGCGCGGCAGGCGCAGGATCCAGGCCGCGCCCATGGCCGGGATCGTCGGGTAGCCGCCAAAGCCCACCACCACCGCCGGGCGCGCCCGCCACAGGCGCAGGGTGGCGGCGAGCACCCCGGCGAGGATGCGTAGCGGCGCCAGCGCCCGGGCCAGCAGGCCGCCGCGCGCAAGGCTCGCCGAGGAGACCCGCTCCACCTCCACCGCCGCTGGAAAGGCGCCCGCATAGCGCGCGCCGCGCGCATCGGTCGAGAGAATCACCCGCCAGCCGCGCGCCAGCATCGCTTCGCTGAGCGCCACCGACGGAAACATGTGCCCCGCTGTGCCCCCGGCGGCGATCACCAGCAGCGGCGCACCCTGTTCAGCCACGGCCGGCGCCTCCGGCACGCCCCCCGCCGCCGGCGCCGAGCACATCGCCCAGCCGCCCCTGCGGGCGCGTGCGGGTAAAGGCCAGCAGCATCCCCACGGTGATCCCCGCGGCGATGATCGACGAGCCCCCATAGGAGACGAAGGGCAGGGTCATGCCCTTGGCCGGCAGCAGGCGCACCGCCACGCCCATGTTGATCAGCGCCTGCACTCCGAAGATCGCCGCCAGCCCCGAGCCCGCCAGGCGGATGAACGGGTCGCGCTCGCGAATCAGCCGCAGGAGGGAGCGGACCACGATAGTGGCATAAAGGGCGATGATCGCCAGCACCAGGACCAGCCCGTATTCCTCCGCCGCCACGGCGATGATGAAATCCGTATGCGCGTCGGGCAGCGACCATTTCACTTGCCCCTCGCCGACGCCGACACCGAAGAAACCGCCCTCGCGGATCGCGTTGGTGGCGTATCCCAGCTGGGTGCGCGGGTCGATATCGGGATTGAGAAAACCGTCGATGCGCCGGGCGAAATGCTCCGAATGGGCATAGGCGAAGCTGCCGCCCGCCAGCACCGCCCCGGCCAGGGCCAGCAGCAGGATCCAGGGCGCCCCGGCGAGAAAATACATCACCCCCCAGGCAAAGAGGATCAGCGCCGACTGGCCGAAATCCGGCTGCATCGCCAGCAAGCCCACCACCAGTACCGCGAGCCCCAGCGACAGCGACTTGCCCGGCGGGCCGCCGATCTCCTGACTTGCCGCCATCAGCCAGGCGGCAGCGACGATGAAGCCGGGCTTGAGGAATTCCGAGGGCTGCAGCGAACCGAAGCCGAGGCTGTACCAGCGCACGGCGCCCTTGCCGTAATCGGTGCCGAAGAAGGGCAGCAGCGCGACGGCGAGCAGAAAGACGACGAAGCCGATCACCGCCAGGCGGCGCACCATGCGCGGGCTGATCATGGTGGTGGCGAACAGCGCCAGCATGGCCAGTCCGCCAAACAGCGCCTGCCGCTGCACATAGTAGAACGGGCCGAGCCCGTTGCGCTCTGCCAGCGGCGGCGAGGCGGCAAAACCCAGCAGCAGGCCGATACCGAAAAGGATGAGAATACAGGCCACCGACACCTTGTCGATGGTCCGCCACCACCGGGGCAGGATCGGATCCCCCTGCGCCCTTGGCCGGGCGCCATATACCATCTCGGTCATGCTCTTGCCTGTACTCTGCCTGACGTGTTCAACTGCTCTTCCGGCCCTTGCCGGCTCTCTTCCGGTCTTCGCCGGCTCTTCTCTTCGCCGGCTCTTCTCTGTCCGGTTCTTGCCGACCCCTTTGCGGCCCTTTTTCCGACCCTTTGCGCCCCCTTTCCAGCCCCTTGCCGGTCCTTGCCGGCCCGCCCGGGTTTTCCCGGATCCTCTCCAGCATAACCGAAAAAAAACGCCTCGGCTAGCCTCCCAGCACGCTGTGGGTGATGTTCTGGTACATGCCCCACAGGGCGGTGACGAAGATCGAGACCATGCCGATGAACTGGGTGGCGATGCGGTGGCGCCGGAGGCGGCGGCGCAGGGCCTCCCCGGAGAGCGCGCTGTCGGTGATGATGCGGGCGGTATTGAGCGACATCAGGCCGACCAGGGTCATCGGGAAGGCCAGCAGGAACAGGGCCTGGGCGAATTCGACCCGGTACCAGAAGCCGAGGATCGCCAGCGCCGTGAGCAGGCCTGAGCCCAGCGCCACCAGCCACAGCCCGGAAACCGCGGCGATGTAGAGCAGGCGGTTGCAGTGGATGCGGGTGAGGTCCTCGAGGTCGCTTTCCGCCTGGCCGCCGAGTTTTGCGGCCTTGTGCACCATGTCCCAGGGCACGCCGATCACCCGGTGCGAGGCGGCCGACCAAACCACGGCGAGCGCGATCCAGTACCAGAGGTTGGAAAAGGATCGCATGTCGATCAGTTCGAAAACTTTTGCGTACCAGTCCAAGACGCCTGCCTCATTGCTGCTCCGGGCGCGGGTTCCCGGCATGCCCGCCCGCCGGTTCCTGCTACCCTTTGTCAGGTGGCTTGTGAAGGGCCATCGGGCGTGGCAATCCTGTGGCAGATGCAAAGGAGTGACACGATGGCCCATCACCCGCCCCCCTGCCCCGCCACTCGCCTGCGCCGGATGCGCGCTTCGGCTGCGCGAAGGGCGCTGATCCGCGAGAATCGCCCTTCGGTGGAGGATCTGATCTGGCCGCTCTTCGTGGTCGAGGGCAGGGGCGAGCGCCAGCCCATCGCCTCGATGCCGGGGGTCATGCGGCTTTCGGTGGATCTGGTGGTGGAGGCGGCGCGCGAGGCGCGCGATCTGGGGATCCCGGCGGTCTGCCTGTTTCCCTATACGGATCCTGCGCTCAAGACCGAGACCTGCGAGGAGGCCTGGAACCCGGACAATCTCAGCAACCGCGCGGTGCGGGCGATCAAGGATGCGGTGCCGGAGCTTGCGGTGATGACCGATATCGCGCTCGACCCCTATAATGCCAATGGCCATGACGGGATCGTGCGCGCGGGCGAGATCGTCAATGACGAGACGGTGGAGGCGCTGGTGAAGATGGCGCTGGCGCAAGCCGCGGCGGGGGCCGACATCCTTGGCCCCTCCGACATGATGGATGGGCGCATCGGCGCGATCCGGGCCGCGCTCGAGGCCGAGGGGCATCACAATGTGGCGATCCTCTCCTATGCGGCCAAATATGCCAGCGCCTTCTACGGCCCGTTTCGCGATGCGGTGGGGGCCTCGGGCGCGCTCAAGGGCGACAAAAAGACCTACCAGATGGACCCGGCCAACAGCGACGAGGCCCTGCGTCTGGTCGCGCGCGACCTTGGCGAGGGGGCGGACATGGTGATGGTCAAGCCCGGCATGGCCTATCTGGACATCTGCCGGCGGGTGAAGGAGCGCTTCGAAGTTCCGACCTTCGCCTATCAGGTCTCGGGCGAATATGCGATGCTGATGGCGGCGAGCGAAAACGGCTGGCTCGACGGCGATGCGGTGATGGCCGAGAGCCTCCTGGCCTTCAGGCGAGCGGGCTGCGACGGGGTGCTGACCTATTTCGCCCCGCGCATGGCGCGGCTGCTGAACGGATAGGGCGCGGATCTGCCGGCCCGGAGGCCTGCCCTGCAAGGGGCGGGTCCTGCCGAGACCGGGCTCGGGATCCGTGATCGCCCATTCCGATCAGACTGATCTGTCGCCCGGCCCGGCGCGAGAGCGCGAGGTCGGCGGCTCCGGGGCCGATTGCGATTTTTCGTACGAAAAATCGTGCCTCCGGCGGGGATATTTGCAGAAGTGTGAGGGGGCAGGCCGGCATGTTCCCGCCGCCGCTCACGCAGAGGATGACACGGGCCGGTGCCTGGTCTATCATGCGGCCGGGCGGTCCCCGCAGACGGACGGGGCAAACAGGCAAAGGCAGTAACCCATGAACATCTTAAGCAGACGATCCTTTCTTGTCGCCACGGGAGGCGCCGGGCTGCTCCTGGCGGGCTGTGCCAATGGCATCGGCTCGCGGGGAGGAGAGGCGATCGACGCCCGGGTCGATGCCACGCTGGACTATCTCTACAACCATTACCCGGGCGCCCGGGAACTGGCCGACAAGGCCGTGGGCATCCTGGTCATGCCCTTGGTGACCGAGGCCGGGCTGGGCCTTGGCGGCGCCTATGGGCGCGGGGCGCTCAGGGTCGGCGGGGTCACGGTGGATTATTACGCCCGAGCCCAGGCTTCGTTCGGCTTCCAGATCGGCGCGCAGCAATATGCCCATGTGCTGTTCTTCATGACCGAGGAGGCGCTGCAGGATTTCCGCACTTCGCCCGGCTGGGTCGCCGGAGCGGACATCAAATATGTGGTCTCGACCACGGGCGACCGTTTCTCCGCCGATACGATCACCTCGACCACCCCGGTAGTGGCGGCGGTATTCGGCCAGGCGGGGCTTCTGATAGGCGCCACGCTGGAAGGCACCAAATACACGCGCATCATCGCCTGAACGGGGCCGGGCATTTGAACCGGCGCGCCTTTCGCGCTAAGCAGGAAGCCGGGAAAGGCCCGGCCGCGTTCGGCATGGCCGGACAGCTCTGACGGACAAGCCTTGCCATGGCGCTGATTTTCAAATGGTTGCTGCGCGCCTTCATGGCCATCTCCCTGCTGGGGCTGGCGGCGCTTCTGGCGGTCTATTTCCTGGTCGCCCGCTCCCTGCCCGACTACAGCGCCACCCGGACCCTGCCCGGGGTCGGCACCGAGGTCGAAATCGTCCGCAACAACAACAACATCCCGCATATCTTCGCCGGGCGCGACGAGGATGTGTTCTTCGCCCTTGGCTATGTCCATGCCCAGGACCGGCTGTGGCAGATGACCATGATGCGGCGCACCGTGCAGGGGCGGCTGAGCGAGCTTTTCGGGCGGCGCACGCTGAAGCTCGACGAACTCATGCGCCGGCTCGACCTTTACACCCTCGCCGAGCAGGCGGTGGCGGTGCAGGACGGCTACACCCAGCGCGCGCTGGCCTCCTATGCGGCCGGTGTCAATGCCTGGCTGGCGATCGTCAACGAAGAGGCGCTTGGGCGCGGGGCGCCGGAATTCTTCCTGTTTTCCAACAAGCTGGCGCCCTGGCGGCCGGCCGATTCCATCGCCATACTGAAGCTGATGGGCGTGCAGCTTTCGGGCCAGCTGGCCAATGAGGTGCTGCGCGCCCAGGTCTCGCTGCTGCTGGATCCCGCCCGGGTCGCCGACATCCTGCCCGACGCGCCCGGCAGCGGGGTGGCGGCGCTGCCCAGATATGCCGATCTCCTGGATACGCCGCCTGCCGGGCTCGGCCGCTATGCCGAGGCCCGCCCGGATCCGCTCTCGCCGTTCAGGGCCTTCGACATGGCCGGCGCCTCCAATGCCTGGGCCGCGGCCCCCTCGCGCTCGGCCGCCGGAGGCACGCTGCTGGCCAACGACCCGCATCTGGGTTTCACCGCCCCGACCATCTGGTACCTCGCCCGCCTCGAGCTGGAAGCGGGAGGAATCATCGGCGGCACCATCCCGGGCATGCCGCTGGTGCTGGTCGGGCGGTCCGAAGATTTCGGCTGGGGACTGACCAGCGCCTACATGGACGACCAGGACCTCTTCATAGAGAAGCTGAACCCGGAAGATCCCGGCGAGGTCCTGACCCCGGAGGGCTTTCGTCCCATGCGCACCCGCCCCTCGATCCTGCGCATCAAGGACGAGCCTCCCGTAACCCTTACCCTGCAATGGACCGATAACGGCCCGGTCCTGCCCGGCAGTCACTACAATATCGCCGCCATCACTCCCCCCGGCCATGTGGCCGCGCTTTCCTGGACCCTGCTCACCGCCGAGGACCGCTCCATGAGCGCGGCGCTGAAGCTGATGCGGGCGCGCTCGATCTCCGAGGGGCTGGCGGCGGGGGTGAATTTCGTGGCACCGGCGCAGAATGTCACCATGGCCGACCGCGACACCATCGCGCTCAAGGTTTTCGGCGCCATGCCCAGACGAGACCCCGCCCAGCAGAGCAAAGGCCGCCTGCCCAGCCCGGGTTGGCTTGCGCAGAATCGCTGGCAGGGGCTGGAAAACTATGCCGCCAATCCCGAATTCGTCGCCCCCTCCGGCGGGCTTATCGGCAATACCAACAACAAGCTGCTGGAGCGCCCCTTCCCGCTGCACATGAGCTATTACTGGGGCGATACCCAGCGGGTACAGCGCATGGAAAAGCTGCTCAGCGCGCGCGAGGTACATACGCGCGAGAGCTTCATCGAAGCCCAGCTCGACACGGTCAGCGTCTCCGCGCGCACCCTCCTGCCGCTGGTGGGGGCCAATCTGTGGTATACCGGCC
>JALTZY010000331.1 GCA_027045905.1 Paracoccaceae bacterium | reverse complement strand
AGGGCGAAGATCTCTGTATCGTTCTTCATGGCGTATCGTTCCTTCTGGAAGTTCTGGCAGGCTTGATCACCCGCCACGATACGCCGCCGTCTCAAACACCGTCACCCATTTCCGCGCATAGCTCACCGGCGTCTTCGTCTGGCGCTGCCTTGGCGTCCTTCGCCAGCAGCGTCGCCATGGTCCCGCTGACAATGGCCAGGGCAATGAACCCTTCGGCCAGGACTGCGCCTGCCGCATCGCCCGCCTCCCGGCTCTGCCGCAAAAGCAGCCCCGCGCCGATAGAGGCGGTCACGGTCTTCATCCACCCGGTCGCAGCGGCGCCAAATCCCGCCTGCGAGCGGTCGAATGCGATCTCCCAGGCCGCTGCGCCGCCGCTCCCTGCCCGAGCCGCCGTCCCGTACAGGCCACAGCCCCGATCGCGCCGCAAACAAATCCGCGCCTGTGCATCTCCAACACCTCCTGAAAATCCTTTCGTCAAATCGCACGACCCTGGCCCCGCCCCCGCCAGCCTTGCCCGAACCGCGGCCCAAGTCAGTTCCCCTTCACTTTTGCAAAAATACTCCCACCGGAGGCATGAAATCTCCTGCGCCGTTCTCAAAGTTCTCCCGGCCGTCGTATCCGCCCGGTCAGCCAGAAGGCCAGCGCCGCCATCCCCAGCACCCCCGCGGCCAGCGGCCGCGCAGTGCCATCATAGGCCAGCCCCAGCGGCACCGCGATCAGGATCGCCCCGGTAGTGCCCAGCGCCGTATTCACCGAGGAGGCCAGCCCGGCAATATGGCCGAGCGGCTCCAGCGCCAGCGCGTTCAGGTTGCCGATGGTCAGCCCGGCCTGGAAAAACAGCGACAGGGTCCAGAAAAGATAGAGCGCGAAGGAAAGGCCACCCGCCGGCAGCAGAAAGCCCGCGACCAGCATCAGCGCCGAGAGCGCGACCTGCACCCCCATCATCGCGCGCACCATGGCCTGCATCCCCAGCCGCTCCACCAGCCTCGCATTGAGAAACCCGGCCGAAGTGGAAAGCACCGCAATGGCCCCGAAATAGAGCGGAAAGCTCTGCCCCCGCCCATAGGTCCGGTCGAATATCTGCTGCACGCTGGTCAGGGTCGAAAACAGCATCCCGCTGGCCAGCATCAGCACCAGAATCGCAAGCCGGGAAGTGGGGTGGGTAAGGATCTCGCCAAGCGCGGCCACGATATCGCGCAGGCTCAGCGCCCGGCGCCGCTCGGCGGGCAGGGTCTCGGGCTGGCGCAGCACAAACCAGCCCGCGATCAGCCCGGCAAATACCATGAAGGCCACAAACACCGCCCGCCAGCCCCATCTGGCGCTGATCGTCTGCCCCAGCAGCGGCGCAATCGCCGGTACCAGCGAAAAGACGATCATCACATAGGACATGATCCGTGCCATCTGCGCCCCCCTGTATCGGTCGCGCACGATCGCCATGGTCACTACCCTGGGCCCCGAAGCTCCCAGCCCCTGGATGAAACGCGCCACCAGAAGCGCCTCCAGGCTCTGCGCCCGCGCCGCCCACAGGGCCGCGGCCAGATAGAGAGCGATTCCGCCGGTCAGCACCGGTCGGCGCCCGAAGGCATCGGAAAACGGTCCCGAAAACAGCGTCCCCATCCCCAGCCCGAAGATAAAGGCGCCCACCACCAGCTGCGCCCTGTTGAGCGCAGCCGGCGTGAGCTCGGCGGCGATTTCGGGCAGGGCCGGCAGCATCGCGTCTATGGAAAAGGCCACAAGTGCCGAATTCATCGCCAGCAGGGCGATGAATTCGGGCAGCGCCGGAGGACCGGCAGGGCGGAGCAGGGGCAGGGCGGGTCTCATCGGCATGTCCTTTCCGGCCCTTCTATCGGCTCGGCACGGCTTTGCCAGCCCGAAAGCGGTCCGGGGCGGACAAAGCACGGCGAAAATACGCCTCCTGCCCGGAC
>JALTZY010000330.1 GCA_027045905.1 Paracoccaceae bacterium | reverse complement strand
GCGCCGGATACCGGGTTGCGCCAACGCCTGCGCGATCTGGCCAACGAACGGCCCCGGTTTGGGTATCGGCGCCTGTTCGTGCTGCTCAGGCGCGAGGGCGAGCCGTCGGGCATAAACCGCACACTACATCGCGCGTCGTGCCAAAGGCACGCTTTCAGCGTGACGCAAGCCGATGCAAAATGGCTTCGTGGAAAGTTTCAATGGCCGCATGCGCGATGAGATTCTGAACGAAACCATGTTCCGCACCATGGCGCATGCCCGCGCCCTGATCCGGGCCTGGACCGATGACTGCAACGAAGAAAGGCCTCATTCGGCACTCGGCTACCAGACGCCAAAAGCCTTCGCCGAGCGCCTGTTCACCATGGGCCGGCAGCAGCGCTGCGCCAGAGGAAAGCTCCGCGCAGCAGCCGGTTGCTCAACCTGCGCCAATCGGCGTATCAAACCAGAGGGCTCTGATCCCAAGTGGATGAAAGTTCAGTAGCAGGTCAGCAGATCTGCGCGCTCAGAGTCGCGCCTGCACTAGGTGCGCGGCTTCGGCCACGGCTTCGGGGATGCTCATTTCCGAGGTGTCGAGGATATGTGCATCCGGGGCGGGCCGGAGCGGGGCTTCGGCGCGCTCGCTGTCTCGCCGGTCGCGCGTGACCACCTCCGCCAGCACCGCCTCGTAGTCGCCGCCCAGCTCCTTCCAGCGGCGCTCGGCGCGCACTTCGGGGCTGGCGGTGACGTAGAGCTTCACCTCGGCCTCGGGGCAGATCACCGTGCCGATGTCGCGCCCGTCGAGGATCGCGCCGCCCTTGCGCCGGGCGAATGCGCGCTGGAAGTTCACGAGCGCCGCGCGCACTTCGGGGATAGCCGCGACCTGGCTTGCGGCCTCGGCCACCGCGTTGCTGCGCAGATCGCCGGCGAGGTCTTCGGGGCCGAGCGCGCGCGCCGCAGCTACCGGATCCTCGCCCGCCAGCCTGCGCGCGCCCACCGCGCGGTAGAGAAGCCCCGTATCCAGCACCGCAAGCCCAAAACGCTCCGCAAGCGCCCGGGCGATGGTGCCCTTGCCGGCCGCCGCCGGGCCGTCGATTGCAACGGTGAAGTGCATGCTCAGCCCTTTCCTTCTTTGCCCCCGCCGGTGGGAGCCATGGTGGTCAGCGCCGGATCGGCGCCGGGCGCCTGGGGGGGGGTGCTATCGGCAATTTCGTAGTAATCGCCCTTGTCAGCGCAGTATATATGCCCGGCAATCGCAAGCCCCGTCGGCCCGTCCAGCGTGCCGGCAAAGATCGAGAGGTTTTCGCCCGGGCCGTCCCAGAAAAGGTTGCTCCCGCAGGTCGGGCAGAAGCCGCGCCTTGCCTTGGGCGAAGAGCGGTACCAGCGTACCTCTCCCTTGATGTCGATATCTCCCCGAGCCGCCGAAGTGGCGGCGACGTGGTGGCCGGAGGTCTTGCGGCACTGGCGGCAATGACAGGCGATGACCGGCCTTAGCGGGCCGCTCACCCGGTAGCGCACCGCGCCGCACAGGCAGCCTCCGGTGAGCGGCGCTGCGCCCATCTCAGCGGTTCGCGCGCACGATCTGCGCGCCCAGCCCGGCCATCAGCGGCTCGAAGACGGGGAAGGACGTGGCCACCGGCGCGCCATCGTCGATGCGCACCGGTGCCTGCGCCGCCATCCCCAGCACCAGGAAGCTCATGGCGATGCGGTGATCGAGCCGCGCCTCGGCAAGCCCGCCGCCAGCGACGCCGCCCGCGCCCGCGCCGGTGACGATCCACCAATCCTCGCCCTCTTCGACCGCCACCCCGTTGGCGCGCAGGCCCCGGGCCATGGCGTCGATCCGGTCGCTCTCCTTGACTCTCAGCTCGCCCACCCCGCGCATCACCGTCTCGCCCGCGGCATTGGCGGCGACGACCGAAAGGATCGGGTATTCGTCGATCATCGAGGCCGCGCGTTCCGGAGGCACCTCGACCCCCTTCATGTCGGGCGAGTAACGCGCCCGCAGGTCGGCCACCGGCTCGCCGCCCGCCTCGCGCTCGTTTTCATAGGTGAGGTCGGCGCCCATCTCGCGCAGGGTGGTAAAGAGGCCGGCGCGGGTGGGGTTGAGCCCGATCCCGGGCACCAGCACGTCGGAGCCCGGCACGATCAGCGCCGCGCATACCGGGAAGGCCGCCGAGGAAGGATCCCGCGGCACGGCGACCCGCTGGGGCTTCAGCTCGGGCTGGCCAGTGAGCGTGATCACCCGGCCCTCCTCCGTCTGCTCCACCCGGATCTCGGCACCGAAGCCCGCCAGCATCCGCTCGGTATGGTCGCGCGTCGCCACGCGCTCGATCACCACCGTTTCGCCCGGCGCGTTGAGCCCCGCCAGAAGCACCGCGCTTTTCACCTGCGCGCTCGCCACCGGCAGGGTGTGGCGCACCGGCACCGGGGCGGAAGCGCCGACGATGGTCATCGGCAGGCGTCCGCCCGAGCGCCCATATGCCCGCGCCCCGAACAGCGCCATCGGCTCGGTCACCCGCGCCATCGGCCGCGAACGCAACGACGCATCGCCGGTGAATGTCGCCGTGATCGGGCTGGTCGCCATCGCCCCCATGATCAGGCGCGCGCCGGTGCCGGCATTGCCGCAGTCGATTACATCCTCCGGCTCGCCAAAGCCGCCCACGCCCACACCATGGACCCGCCATTCGCCCTCGCCCAGCCGCTCCACTTCGGCGCCAAAGGCACGCATGGCCGCTGCCGTGGCCAGCACATCCTCGCCCTCCAGAAGCCCGGTGATATGCGTCTCGCCCACGCTGAGCGCCCCAAGGATCAGCGCCCGGTGACTCACCGACTTGTCGCCCGGCACATCGGCCACGCCCCTGAGCGGACCGGCGGGGCGGGAGGTCATCGGGATCGGGGCGGCATGGCCGGACATGGGCATCTCCTTCGCTTCTGCCCGACGCTGATAGCGCAAAGCCCCGCCCCGGTCCATCGGCTCTTCTCCGCCCGGGCCGCAAGCGGAACGGGATTGCCGGAAATATCCGCAAGGGCTGGCCCCCGGTATTGCGCAGAAGAGCCCTCATCCCCCCTTCAGCCGCTGCATCAGCCAGATTTCCTGCTCCGGCGCGACCGGCTCGGTCAGCGAGGCGGCGATGATGCGCCCGTCTATCGAGACCGATACGCCCGCATCGAGCGCGGGGGCGAGGCCGGGGTAGCGGGCGCGCAGGGCGTCGAGCATCTGGCCGATAGTGCGCGCCTCCACCTCGACCGTCTCGGCCCCGTCCGCATGGGCGCGCAGGGCCGACCAGAGGTGGACCTTAACCTTCGCCATCGGTCTGGGCTTCCAGCGCCTCGAGGATGCGCGCGGGGCGCATGGGCAGCTGGCGCAGGCGCACGCCCGCGGCATTGGACACCGCATTGGCGACAGCGGCGAGCGGCGGGCAGATCGAGGTCTCGCCCACCCCGCGCACGCCGTAGGGGTGGCCGGGATTGGGCACCTCGACGATCACCGTGTCGATCATCGGCAGGTCCGAGGCCACCGGGATGCGGTAGTCGAGAAAGCCCGGGTTTTGCAGCCTTCCATCCTCGCCATAGATATATTCTTCGTTGAGCGCCCAGCCGATCCCCTGCGCGGCGCCGCCCTGGAACTGGCCTTCGACGTAAGAGGGATGCACCGCCTTGCCCGCATCCTGCACCACCGTATAGCGCAGGATCGTGACCTTGCCGGTCTCCGGGTCAAGCTCGGCATCGACGATATGGGTGGCAAAGCTCACCCCGGCCCCCTCGGGCGTGGCCTCGTAATGGCCGGCGATCGGCCCGCCGGTCGCCCCCATCTCGGCGCAGATCTCCCGGATCGTGAGCGGCTCGAAGCTGCCGGCATTGTCGCCCGCCGGCCAGGCCGCCCCGTCGCGCCACTCCACCGCTTCGGGGTCGATCCCCCACTTGTCAGCCGCGCGCGCGATCAGCTTGCGCTTTGCGTCCCGCGCGGCCTTGATCACGGCGAGCCCCGAAGCATAGGTCACCCGCGAGCCGTGGCTGATCTCGTTGAAGCCGAGCGAGGCGGTATCGGCGATGGTCACGCGGATATCCTCGTAAGGGATGCCCAGCTCCTCGGCCGCCATCAGCGCCATGGAGGCGCGCGAGCCGCCGATATCGGGCGTGCCGACGGCGATCTGCACGGTGCCATCCATCGACAGCGCCAGCGTCACCGAGGTCTCGCCGCCGTAATTGAACCAGAAGCCGCAGGCGATGCCGCGCCCCTGGTTGGGGCCGAGCGGGGCGCTGTAATGAGGATGGGCGCGGGCCGCTTCCAGCGTCTCGACCAGTCCGATCCGCGGATAGGTCGGCCCGTAGCTGGCCCTGGTGCCCTCGCGGGCGGCGTTTTTCAGCCGCACCTCGATCGGATCGAGCCCCAGCTTCTGACACAGCTCATCGACCACGCTTTCCACCGCAAAGGCGGCCATGGGCGAGCCCGGCGCGCGGTAGGCGGCCTGCTTCGGGCGGTTCGTCATCACGTCGAAGCCGCGCTGGCGCACATGCTTGAGGTCGTAGCAGGCAAAGGCGCACATGGCGGTGAACTCCATCGGCGCATAAGGGAAGGCGCCGCCCTGCAGGCGAAAGGTGCCCTCGGCGGCTGTCATGGTGCCGTCCTTCTTCATGCCGATGCGCACATCCATGGAGGCCGAACTGGTCGGCCCCGAGGCGCGAAACACCTCCTCGCGGCTCATCACCAGCTTCACGGGGCGGCCCGATTTGCGGGCAAGCGCCATGGCGACCGGCTCGATGAACACCGTGGTCTTGCCGCCGAAGCCGCCGCCGATCTCGCTGGCGGTCACGCGAATGGCGCTGGCCTCGACCCCGAGCAGGCTGGCGCAGAGCTTCTGCACGTTCCAGTGCCCCTGGGTCGTGCACCAGAGATCGCCGCGCCCGTCCGGCCCCATCTGCGCGAGGCAGGCATGGGGCTCGATATAGCCCTGATGGGTGGCCTCGGTGGCGAAATGGCGCTGGATCACCAGATCGGCCTCGGCAAAGCCCGCCTCCACATCGCCATGGCCGCTTTCGTGGTAGCGAACCACGTTGGGGTGCATGCCTTCGGGCAGGCCGGGCTCGGCCGCGCCTTCGCGGATCACCGGCGCGCCGGGCTGCATGGCCTCGTCCACGTCGGTTACATGGGGTAGGATCTCGTATTCCACCTCGATCAGAGCGAGCGCGTCGCGGGCGATGAATTTCGACGTGGCGGCGACGGCGGCGACGGCGTGGCCGTCATAGAGCGCTTTTTCGCCGGCCATGATGTTTTCGAGGATGTTCCAGTCCTCGCCCTCGAGCCCCTCGGCGAAATCGGCGCGGGTGACGACGGCCTTGACCCCTTCGAGCGCCTCGGCCCGGCTGGTGTCGATCTTCAGGATACGCGCGTGCGCATGCGGGCTGCGCAGGATCGCCGCATGCAGCATCCCCGGCGCATAGGCATCGGCGCCGAAGTGGGCGCGGCCGGTCACCTTGTCCACCCCGTCGGGGCGGTCGGGGCGGGTGCCCACATGGCGGAAGGGTCCCTGATGGTCATATTCACGGGCGTCGTGGCCGCCCTTGACATCCTTGCCTTCGTCCAGCGCCATCAGGCTTCCTCCCGCATTTCCGCAGCCGCGTCCTGAATGGCGCGAATGATCTTGTCGTAGCCCGTGCAGCGGCACAGATTGCCGGCCAGCCAGTAGCGGATGGTCTCTTCGTCCGGGTCGGGATTTTTC
This sequence comes from Paracoccaceae bacterium, assembly GCA_027045905.1. GTDB lineage: Bacteria > Pseudomonadota > Alphaproteobacteria > Rhodobacterales > Rhodobacteraceae > JAAEUB01. Next base: position 29,261 of record JALTZY010000330.1, on the reverse strand, counting down.
GCGAGCAGCGCCTTGGCGGCGATCAGGATGCCCGGCGTGCAGATGCCGCATTGGAGCGCGGCGTGGGCGATGATCTTCTGCTGCAGCGGATGCAGCTTTTCGCCATCCGCCATGCCCTCGATCGTCTCGATCTCGGCCCCCTCGGCCTCGGCCCCGAGCACCAGGCAGGAAGCGACAAGGCGGCCGTTGAAGATCACGCTGCACGCGCCGCAATCGCCGGTGCCGCAGCCTTCCTTGGCGCCGGTGAGGGCCAGGCGGTCGCGCAGCACGTCGAGGAGCGTCTCGCGGCTGTCGCAGAGAAACTCGACCGGATCCCCGTTCACGCGGGCGGATACATGGACCATGCTCATTTCGCGTCTCCTGCTCGTTCGTAGGCTACAAGCGCGACCCGGCGCGCCAGCACCCCGGCGACATGGCGGCGGAACTTCGCCGTGCCGCGCTTGTCGTCGATCGGCCTGCCGGCAGCCGAAGCCGCTTCGCTCAGCGCCTCCAGCGCTTCCTCGCCCAGCGTCGTGCCCACCAGCGCGCTTGCAGCTTCCTCGACCATGAGCGCGGTGGGGGCCATGGCGCCCAGCGCCACGCGCGCCTCGGTGATCACGTTGCCGTCACGACTTAGGCTGACAGCACAGCCGACCACGGCGATATCCATCTCCGTGCGCGGGATGAAGCGCTGATAGGCATCGCCCCCATGCGCCGCGCGCGGCGGCAGATAAAGTGCACTGATCACCTCGCCCTGCGCGAGCCTGGTCCGCCCCGGCCCGGCGGGGATGTCCCCGACCGCCACGCGCCGGCGCCCGCCCGGCCCCAGCACCTCCACCTCGGCCCCGGCGGCGATCAGCGCCGGCACCGAATCGGCCGCCGGCGAGGCATTGGCCAGGTTGCCCACCGGAGTCGCGCGCCCCTGCACCTGGGTCGAGCCGATCAGCCCCACCGCCTCGACCACGCCGGGCCAGTCGGCGCGCAAGCCCGCATGTTCGGTCAGTTCGGCCCCCGGCACCGCCACGCCGATGCGCCAGCCGCCATTCTCGGTGCGCTCGATATCGTAAACGCCGGGGATATGCTTGAGGTCGATCAGCACATCCGGCACGGCCCCCATGCGCATCCGCACCAGCAGATCGGTGCCGCCGGCCAGAAAGCGTACATCACCATGCGCCTCGCCGGCCATCGCCACGGCCTCCTCGAAGCTGGCGGGTTTCAGGTATTGCATCGCCCCTCCCGGCAAAAGGTCAATCGGCAACGCAAGCCTAAGCACACCGCTGCAAATCGCCAACCGGAAAGCGACATGCCCCGGCGAAAATCCGCCCCTTTCATCTTTCGCCAAATATTCCGGGGGGCGGGGGGCTGGCCCCCGCTACAGCGGCCGGATCTCCAGCCCCGCCGCCTCAAGCCGTGCCCGGAGCGCGCGGGCCATTTCCACCGCTTCGGGAGTGTCTCCATGCAGGCAGATCGTGTCGATGCGCGCCGGGATGCGCCTGCCGCTTTCGGCGATGATCGCGCCTTCCTTCAGCATCGCCAATATCCGCTCGGCCGCGTGATCGGCATCATGCAGCACCGCGCCGGGCTTGCCGCGTGCGACCAGCCGCGCGTCGTCCTCATAGGCGCGGTCGGCAAAGATCTCGCCGGCCCAGTTGGCGCCGAGCTCGCGCGCGACCGCCTCCATCGGCGTTGCCGCCAGCACCACCAGCACGATTTCCGGATCCACCGCCAGCGCCGCTTCGAAACAGGCCCGCGCCAGCGCCGGGTCGGCCACCGCCATATGCGAGAGCGCTCCGTGCAGCTTGAGGTGGCGCAGTTGCCCGCCGGCCCGGCGCGCCAAGGCCTGCGCCGCGCCCAGCTGATAGGCCACCAGATTGGCCGCCTCGTCGTGGCTGATCGCCATGTTGCGCCGGCCAAAGCCCTGCAGGTCCGGCAGGCCCGGATGCGCGCCGATGCCGACGCCGTTTGCCAGCGCCGCGGCCATGGTCGCCGCCATCACGTCGGCGTCGCCCGCATGAAAGCCGCAGGCGATATTGGCCGAGGTGATGGTCTGCAGAAGCGCCGCGTCATCGCCCATCCGCCAGGGGCCGAAGCCCTCGCCCATGTCGCTGTTGAGGTCCACATGGCGCTGCATCTCATCCATCCTAGTCCACCTCGTCGCCGGCCACCACGCCGCTGATCAACTGGTAGCTCAACAGGTCGGCAATGTCATGGGGATCGCGCGTGAGCGGCTCGGCGCGCCGGGCCAGGGCCGCGACCAGCCCGCTTTCGGGCCGCCAGAGCCGGTCGGCCTCTTCAAGGCTCAGCATCTCGAAGCGCAGGCTCGCGCCGGGTGGCGCCTGGGCGATGTGCGCAAGGTCGGCCGGGATCACGCTGCCGATACGCGCATAGCCGCCGGTGGTCTGACACTCGGCGAGCAGCACATAGGGCACGCCCGCGCCGGTCATCTGCACGTCGCCCGCCTGGATCACCTCCGAGGCCTGCCCGGTGATCTCGGCGGCGAAAGGCGCGCCCTGCTGGTCGAGCCGCACCCCCTGCCGGTTGCCCGTGGGCGAGCGGGTGAAGGCGGTGGCGAGAAAGCGCTCCAGCGTTTCGGGGGCAAACAGCCCGGTCTGCGGCCCCGGGGTCATGCGCAGGGTACCGCCGCAAAAGCGCGCGTCGGGGGCGAGCTTCAGGGACGGGTGATCCGGGGTCGGGTCGGGCAGGATCTCGAGCCGCGCGCCCGTCTGCACCAGGCCGCCGATCCCCACCGCCAGATGGGCCGAACGGCTGCCGAGAAGCTCCGGCCCGCCAATGCCGCCGGCAGGGGTGAGATAGCCGTAAATGCCCGCCTCGGCACCGCCGATCTCGAGCACCTGCCCGGCTTCGGCCGCGTGCGAAGCATTCCACGCCAGCGCCTGCCCGTCGAGACTCGCGCGCATCGGCGCGCCGGTGAGGGCGAAGCGGGTGCGCCCGGCAAAGCGGAAGCGCCCGCCGAGGCCCGCCATCTCGAGGCCCGCCACCACCTCTTTCAGCCCCAGCAGCGCGGCGGCCTCATGCAGCGCCATCCGATCCGCCGCGCCGCCACGCGAAAGGCCAGAGGCCATGTGAAACGGTCGCCCGAGATCCTGCACGGTGACGCCGAGGCCGGCGGAAAGCACCTCCAGCGCGTTCATGCGAGATGCTCCAGCCGGGCGATGTCGGCGGCTTCGCCACCGCGCGCGGCAAGCGCGGCAAAGGCCGTGTGGTCGAGCGCCTCGAACACCACCTCGTCGCCCGCGCGCAGGGGGAAGGGCTCGGCGCTCTCGGGGCGGAAGGGGCGAAAGGTGGTCCGCCCCACCTGCCGCCAGCCGGTCGCCGACGGGTTGGCAAACAGCACGATCTGGCGCACCGCGGCCACCAGCGCGCCGGCGGGCACCTGCGGGGTGAGTTCCGAGAGGCGCGCAAAATCCCAATGCGCCGGCAGCAGGCCGAGGAAGGGCTGGCCGGGGGCAAAGCCGATCGCCAGCACCCTGAGGCGCGTTTCGGACAGCTCCCGGAGCGCCTGCTTGACCGATATGCCCGCCGCCGCCGCCGCGTCCTCCAGCTGCGGACCATGGGCGCCGCCAAAGGCCGCCGGGATCACCCAGCGCCGGCTCGGCGCGGGCAGGGCGCAGCGGGTCCAGTCACGCCCTTGCAGAAGCCGGGCCAGCCGCGCGCTCAGCGCCGCGCGCGTCACCCGCTCGGGGTCGAAACGCAGCATCACCGAGGCCAGAGACGGCACGATCTCGGTAATCCCGCCGGTATCGCCCGCCGCCGCCTCGCCGGCAAAGACCTGCGCGGCGGCATTGGCGGCAAGCTCGGGGGTGAGAGAAAAGCGCACCACCAGCGCATCGGCGCCAAGGGGCAATATCGCGGGCAGGGTCTGGTCCGGTCCGGGCATGGCCCCTGCTTTCCAGAGGCCACCGCCCGTGTCAACGGCAGAGCCCGGCAACCTCCGCCACGATATCCTGCAGAAAATCGAGGACGGAGCGGCCTGCCGGTCCGCCTTCTACCCGGAATCCCGCACCGGAAAGATCTCGTCCATCGGGACCGAGCGCCCATCCGGGCGTACCAGACGCACATGGTGCCGGCGCATCAGGCGGGGCTCGGCCACGCCGACCGAATGGGCGATGGTCTCGACCTCGGCGTTCAGACAGCGCGCATAATTCGCCACGCTCCTGCAGCGGTCCTCGGGCACCAGCCCCTTCTGCAGGCGCGCGTCGTGGGTGGTGATGCCGGTGGGGCAGGTATTGCGGTTGCACTTCAGCGCCTGGATGCAGCCCAGCGCGAACATGAAGCCGCGCGCGGTGACGGTGAAATCGGCCCCCGCGCAGAGCGCCCAGGCGACATCGCCCGGATTGACCATCTTGCCCGAGGCGATCAGACGGATGCGCTCTCTCAGCCCGGCCGCGTCGCGCAGGTCGGCGATCATCGGCAGGGCCTCGCGGATCGGCATTCCGACCAGGTCGATGAGCGGCATCGGCGCAGCGCCGGTCCCGCCCTCGCCGCCGTCGATGGTGATGAAGTCCGGTGCCCGCTCCTCTCCGCCTTCGCGGATCATCGCGAAAAGCTCCTCGAACGGCGCCCGCGCCCCGACCACGGTCTTGAAGCCCACGGGCTTGCCGGTCACTTCGCGGATATGGGCGATCAGGTCCAGCAGGTCGCCCCATCCGTCCACCTCTTCGTGGCGGTTGGGCGAGATGCTGGCCTCGCCCTCGGGGATGCCGCGGATGGCGGCGATCTCGGCGGTGACCTTGGCCGCGGGCAGGATGCCGCCCTTTCCCGGCTTGGCCCCCTGCGCCAGCTTCACCTCGAACATCTTCACCTGCTCATGGGCGGCAATCTCGCGCAGCCTGTCGTCCGAGAGCTTCCCGTCCGGCCCGCGCACGCCGTATTTTGCGGTGCCGATCTGAAACACGATATCGGCACCGCCTTCGAGGTGGTAAGGCGACAGCCCGCCCTCGCCGGTATTGAGCCAGATACCCGCCTCGCGCGCCCCCATCGACAGCGCCCGCACCGCCGGACGGCTGAGCGCGCCATAGCTCATGCCGGAGATATTGACGATCGAGCGCGCCTCATATGGCGCGCGCGCATGGGGGCCGATGGTCAGGGGCCGGGTCCGGGCGTATTGGTCGTGCAGGGGCGGAAAGGCGGCATTGACGAAGATCGGCGTGCCGGGGATGCTCAGATTGCGGGTCGAGCCGAAGGCGACCGTGTTGCCGCTGCCCGCCCCGGCGCGCGCGATCCAGTCGCGCTGGGCACGGTTGAAGGGCAGCTCCTCGCGGTCCATGGCAAAGAAATACTGGCGGAAGAACTCCCCCAGCGTGGTGAACAGCCCGCGAAAGCGCCCGATCACCGGGTAATTGCGCCGCACCGCGTCATGGGTCTGCAGCCGGTCGATGACGAACAGGACCGCGAGCGCGGCCAGCACCAGGCCGATCGCCACGACCAGCGCGAGGGACAGGTATTCGAGCGCCCAGATCATCAGACATCCTCCCGGCAATGCGTCGCTTCATGCCCGAGAGCGCCGGCAGGCGCAAATGGATCGGACATGCGCTCAAACAAGCGTCAGGCCGCCTTGCTCGACTTTGACTTCGCCCCGGGCAGCAGCAGGTGGTTCTTGTTCAGCCGGTAGCGCTGCACCGTATCGGCAATCTCGTAGCCTGCATCCGCGGCCCATTGCCGGAAGGCGGCTTCGTTCTCGTTATCGACTTCCACCAGCAGCACCGGGCGGTGCGCGGCAATGGTCGCTTCCAGCCCCGCCAGCACCGGCATTTCCATGCCCTCCACGTCGATCTTGATCAGCGCCGGGCGCTCGTCCGCCAGCAGCGTGTCGCCGCGAAACACCCTGAGCCTGCCTTCCCCCGGCAGCATCTTGGCACCGCCCAGATTGCGCGCGCGCTTTTCCATGGCGAAGCCGCCCTCTTCCTTGTCCGCAAGCCCCACGCCCAGACGCGACAGGTCGATCACCTCTTCAAGCCGGTTCACCAGCACGTTCTGCACCAGCAGGCGAAAGGCGCGCGGGTTGGGCTCGAAGGGGATCACCCGCCCCGCCCCGAGAAACAGTGCCGCATACAGCGAGTGATTGCCCACATTGGCGCCGATATCGACAAAGGTGCCGCCCTCGGGAAAGACTTCCGCGAGCTTGCCCAACTCCCTGCCCTCGTAAAACTGCCCGCGCCGGTGGTTGCGCTGGATCGGGTCGTTTTCCATGTCTGTGCAGAAGATCACCCGGCGGTCCCTGATCCGCGCATGGGTCAGTTCCAGCTTCGGCGACTGCACCGGGCGGCCCAGCCGCAGGCGCTTGAGGATCTTTTCGATACGCGGGATCATGCTCGCCTCCCATTATTATTGCAGCACAATGCCGGGAAACGGGCGGCGAAACAAGAGCCGGGTCAGGCGGCCAGCTCCGCCGGAAACCCCACGACCGCCATGCGCGGCGGATGCGGTCAAATGCCGGAGCCGGTGGCAGGAAGGTTGATCGGGGGCATGGTCTGGCCATCAACCAATACCCGAGAAACACGCTCGGGCACCCGATGGAGAAACGACGGTCATTTGCAAGTGAAACGGTCGGGTATCGGCACGACAATACGCCCCGCCGAAACGGATCGGCGGGGCGGGTTTCTGCCGGTGATACAGGCGCTTACTCGGCCGGTTCCCCAGCCTCTTCCTCCATCTCGGCCTCGCGGCGGCTCGCAATCAGCAGCCGCCCCTCGCCCGCGCCGATCATCACGGCATCGCCGTCCATGATCTCGCCGGCAAGGATCAGCTCGGCCAGCTCGTCCTGCAGCTCGTGCTGGATCACCCGCTTGAGGGGGCGGGCGCCGAATACCGGGTCATAGCCCTTGTCGGCGAGCCAAGCCCGCGCCGCATCGTCCACTTCCAGCGTGATGTTGCGCTTGGCAAGGCGTTTGGCCAAGAGGCCGATCTGGATATCGACGATGCCGGTCATGTCTTCGCGCGTCAGCCGGTCGAAGATGATGATCTCGTCGAGCCGGTTCAGGAATTCGGGGCGGAAATGCGCCCGCACCGCTTCCATCACCTCGGCCTTGGCGGCAGAGCTGTCCTCGCCTTCGGGCAGGGCGCTCAGCGCCTGACTGCCCAGGTTCGAGGTCAGGATGATCAGGGTCTGCTTGAAATCGACCGTGCGGCCCTGACCGTCGGTCAGCACCCCGTCATCGAGCACCTGCAACAGCACGTTGAACACGTCCGGATGCGCTTTTTCGACCTCGTCGAACAGGATCACCTGGTAGGGCCTGCGCCGCACCGCCTCGGTCAGCACGCCGCCCTCGTCATAGCCCACATAGCCCGGCGGCGCGCCGATCAGGCGGGCGACCGAGTGCTTCTCCATGAATTCCGACATGTCAATGCGCACCATGGCGTTGTCGTCGTCAAAGAGATACTCGGCCACGGCCTTGGTCAGCTCGGTCTTGCCCACGCCGGTGGGACCGAGGAACAGGAAGCTGCCCAGCGGGCGGTTTTCGTCATTGAGCCCGGCGCGCGCCCGGCGCACGGCGTTGGATACCGCCTGGATCGCCTGCTCCTGGCCGATCACCCGCTTGCCAATCTCCTCTTCCATCTTCAGGAGCTTCTCGCGCTCGCCCTCGAGCAGTTTGCTGGTCGGGATCCCGGTCCAGCGCTCGATGACCTGGGCGATGTCCTCGGCCTTGACGGCCTCTTCCACCATCACGTCATCCTCGGCCGCCTCGGCCTCGGCCAGCTTGCGCTCGAGCTCGGGGATCACCCCGTAGGAAAGCTCGCCGGCGCGCTGCAGATTGCCGTCGCGCTTGGCGATTTCCAGTTCGGCGCGAGCCTGGTCGAGCTGCTCCTTGAGCTGGCGCACCTGGTCGAGCTTGGAGCGCTCGGCCTGCCATTTGGCGGTCAGCGCGGCACTCTCTTCCTGCAGCTTGGCAAGCTCCTTCTCGAGCTTCTTCAGCCGCTCCTTCGAGCCCTTGTCGGTCTCCTTCTTCAGCGCCTCGGCCTCGATCTGAAGCTGCAGGATCTGCCGGTCGAGCCGGTCAAGCTCCTCGGGCTTGCTGTCCACGGCCATGCGCAGGCGGCTGGCGGCCTCGTCCATCAGGTCGATCGCCTTGTCGGGCAGGAAGCGGTCGGTGATGTAGCGGTGGCTCAGCGTCGCCGCCGCCACCAGCGCCGAATCGCTGATCCGCACCCCGTGGTGCATTTCGTACTTTTCCTTGATGCCCCGCAGGATCGAGATCGTGTCCTCCACTGTCGGTTCCTCGACCATGATCGGCTGGAAGCGCCGTGCAAGGGCCGCGTCCTTTTCCACATGCTTGCGGTATTCGTCGAGCGTGGTGGCGCCGATGGCGTGCAGCTCGCCGCGCGCGAGCGCCGGCTTGATCAGGTTGGCCGCATCCATGGCGCCATCGCCCTTGCCGGCACCGACCAGCATGTGCATCTCGTCGATGAACAGGATGATCTCGCCCGCCGCGGCGGTGATCTCGCTCAGGATCGCCTTCAGCCGCTCCTCGAACTCGCCGCGATACTTGGCGCCGGCCACCAGCGCGCCCATGTCGAGCGCCAAGAGCTTCTTGCCCTGCAGCCGCTCGGGCACGTCGCCATTGACAATGCGCAGGGCGAGGCCCTCGGCAATCGCGGTTTTGCCCACGCCGGGCTCGCCGATCAGCACCGGGTTGTTCTTGGTGCGGCGGCTGAGCACCTGCATGGCGCGGCGGATCTCCTCGTCGCGGCCGATGATCGGGTCGATCTTGCCCTCGGCGGCGCGCTCGGTGAGGTCGAGCGTGTATTTCTTCAGCGCTTCATAGCTGTCTTCGGCGCTGGCGCTGTCGGCGGTGCGGCCCTGGCGCACGGCATTGATCGCCGCGTTGAGATTCTGCGCGGTGACGGCGCCGGCATCGAGCGCATCCTTCGCCTTTGAGGGAATAACGGCCAGTGCGGTCAGCAGCCGCTCCACCGGCACGAAGCTGTCGCCGGCCTTCTTCGCCAGCTTCTCGGCCTCGTCGAGCACCTTGCCGGTAGCGCTGTCCATATAGACCTGCCCGGCATCGCCCGACACTTTCGGCAGCTTCTCCAGCGCCGTATCCACCGCCTCGCGCACCCGCTCCGGCGAGCCGCCGGCCTTGCGGATCAGATTCGCGGCCATGCCCTCTTCGTCATCCATCAGCGCCTTTAGCAGATGCTCCGGGGTCAGCCGCTGGTGGCTCTCGCGCATGGCGATGGTCTGGGCGGCCTGAAGGAAGCCGCGCGAGCGTTCGGTGAACTTCTCCAAATTCATGATTTTCTCCTTTTCCAAGCGCCCGTTACGCGCCTGCCCGCCCTGCGGCACAGGCCCCCGGGCCTCGTCATGGATGTGGGGATTGCCGCCGGGAGTCGCAAGGGCCGGGGTTCCAAATCCATGCCTGCATCCATGCCCGCAGCACCATTAATCCGCGCTTAATCATTTTCTGCGAAACTCGGGCCGGGGTGAGGTCGTATCGAGAGGATCGACCCATGAAAGTGAACAAGATCGACCTGAGCGAGCCGCGTTTCGAGCCGGATACCTCCCTGCACAAGGCGACCGTCACGCTCAATGTCACCGGCGCCTCCGGCGTGCCCTTCGAGCTGACCTTTTCCTGCGAGACTGCCCAGCCGGAGGATTGCCCCTCGACCCTGGTACTCTACGGCCTGATCAAGCACGCGATGAAACAGGCGCGCATCCTGCCGGCCTTTCGTGGCTCCGACAGCGAGCTGCGGCTGGACCTCGAGCAGGTGACCATCGCCGCAGCCTGACCCGGCCGGTGAAAATGCACTGGCAATGATGAAGCGACCTTGTGACGGCACGGCTTGACCGGGCGGATACTTGCGGCGAAAAGGGCGCGATGCCGAAAGGAGCGCCGATGCAAGCCCCCATGTCCGCCCCCAGGCCCGATGACCGCCTGATCGTTGCCCTTGATGTCGCCGATGCTCTGGCCGGGCTGAAGCTGGCCGAGCGGCTGGGCGATGCGGTGTCGTTTTACAAGATCGGGCTCGGCATGCTCACCGGCGGCGGGCTGGCGCTCGCGCGCGAGCTGAAGGACGAGGCGGGCAAGCGCATCTTTCTCGACCTGAAGCTGTTCGACATCGCCAATACGGTCGAGGCCGCGGTGCGTGGGCTGGCGGCGCAGAGGTTCGATTTCCTCACCGTGCATGGCGATCCGCATGTGGTGCGCGCAGCCGCCGAGGGCAAGGGCGGCTCCGGGATGAAGATCCTCGCGGTCACGATCCTCACTTCGCTTGACCGCGCCGATCTGGATGCAGGCCTGATGCGCTCCGGCGATGTGGCCGATCTGGTGGTGGAGCGCGCGGGCCGGGCCTTTGAGGCCGGGGCGGACGGGGTGATTGCCAGCCCTCTCGAAGCGGCCGCCATCCGCGCCCTGCCCGAGGCGGAAGGCAAGCTGATCGTCACTCCCGGCGTGCGCCCCGCAGGCACCGCGTTGGGCGACCAGAAGCGGGTGATGACCCCGGCCGAGGCCATCGCCGCCGGGGCCGACCATATCGTCGTCGGCCGCCCCGTCACCCGCGCCGAAGACCCCCGCCGAGCGGCGCGAGAGATCACCGCCAGTCTCGCCTGACTCCGGCGCAGCCCGGCCATTTCCTGCCCGTTATCCCATAACAGCCTGCGGTCATTGACTGACAGCCACGCGATCGGGCCTACTCACGGCAGGCAGAAGCCTTCACTGAAAAAGGAAACCACATGATCTTCAACAAACGCACTTTTCTCGCCCTTGCCATCGCGCTGGGCCTATCGCCCCTTGCCGCCATGGCCGAGGGCGGCGATGACCCGATCCCTGGCATTGATGTCATCGTCGAGCGCGACCCCTCGGTGGAGCCAATCGCCCAGGATCCGCTGAGCGGTGGGCAGGTCGAGAAATTCAACAGTCTCAAGGGCGCCGAGCGCTCGGCCTTTCTGGCCGGGATCATCACCCGCACTCTGCTCGATGTGGGGGTAAAGGCGAGCCCGGAGGAGATCCGCGCGGCGCTGATCAAGCAGATGGGCAAGAGCTGGTGCGGCCCCTGCCGGATGGTGGACGGGGTGATCGAAAACACCCTGAAGCTGCCGGATGAGGGCCTGACCATCGTCCTGCGCGTCAAGGAATGAACGAGCGGGGGGCCGCGCGCTCCCCGCCGCCCGGCCGGGCCGGGTCAGTCCTCATTGATATCGCGGCGGATGACCTTGACCTGCCCCTTGCGGATGCCGAAGATCTGCCGCAGCACCAGCCACGAGACCAGCGCTACCGCAGCACAGATCACCAGCAGCCACGGCAGGCTTACCGCCACCCCGCCGTAGAGCAGCGCCGAGACCACCGCCGCGCCGAGGGCAAAGCCCAGCAAGATATAGCCCGGCGCCAGCATCTCGAGGATCGCCAGCCCCAGCGCCGCCGCTGCCCATGCCCACCATGTAACCCAGAGCATCAGGACTTTCCTTTTCCTTTCAGCAGGTTGAACGCCTCACCAAAGGCCTCGACGGCACTGGAAGGCAGGATAATGGTCTGTTTGCCCTGACCCGCGCCCACTGCCGCCAGTGCTTCGACCTGCTTCAGAGCCACCTGGTATTGCGCCGCTTCAAGACCGTGATCGGCTATCGCCCTGGCTACGACCTCGGTGGCGTAGGCCTCGGCTTCGGCCTGGATGCGCCGGGCCTTGGCGCTCTGCTCGGCGGCGTATAGCTCGGCATCTGCCTGCAGTTCCACCGCCCTGCGCTGCCCCTCGGCCTCGGTCACCTGGGCGCGCCGCGCGCGCTCGGCATTGAGCTGCTGGAGCATGGCTTCGCGGGTGGCCTGGTCGAGATTGACGTCGAGGATCTCGGCCCGGGTCACCTCGATCCCCCAGTCATCCACCGCATGGGCCACCTGCTCCTTGACCTTGGCGATCAGCTGGGCGCGATTGGACTGCACTTCGTCCAGCTCCATCTCGCCGATCCCGGCACGCACGATCCCGGCTACCGTGGTCGCGATTGCCCCGTCCACGTCGCGGATGCGATAGACGGTCTTTTCCGGCTCGAGAATACGGTAAAAGACGCTGGTCTCCACCTGCACCAGCACGTTGTCGGCGGTGATCGCGTCCTGGTTGTGGGTGGGCAGCTGGCGCTCAAGGATCGAAACCCTGTGGCGCACGCGATCCAGAAACGGCACGATGAAATTGATCCCCGGCCCCAGCACCTTGTGCAGGCGGCCAAAGCGCTCGACCACATACTTCTTCGACTGGGGCACGATGCGCACCGCCAGGAGAACGAGGACGACAAGCAGAAGCGCCAGCAATAGAGGCACGATGCTGGAGCCCAAATATTGCGCAAGAATGTCCTGAATATCCATGAACCCTCCCGAACCCGGCCTGATGCGCGAACCTGACATGAAGGGAGTATGGCGCGATATGATCCGCGCGCAAGCGTCAAACGCAGCCGGGCGGCGGGCCGATCGGGAACCGCCCCCGGCACTGCGCATTCCGGGAGACGAGCCGGGGCAGGAGCGGTCTCGCTCCGGAGTCGGGCGCGGCGGGATGTTTACGGTTTGTACCCGATCCGCGCATCGGCTAGACTGGCCCCATGCCCGCCCTGTGCCGTGACTGCCTCGCCACCTTCGACAGCGCCCCTCGCTGCCCCCGATGCCACAGCCCGAGGGTATTGTCGCACCCGGAACTGTTCGAGCTCTCCATTGCCCACATGGATTGCGACGCCTTCTACGCGAGCGTGGAAAAGCGCGACAATCCCGCCCTCGCCGACAAGCCGGTGATCGTCGGCGGCGGACGGCGCGGGGTGGTCTCTACAGCCTGCTATGTGGCGCGCATTCGCGGGGTGCATTCGGCGATGCCGATGTTTCAGGCGCTCAGGCTCTGCCCGGATGCAGTGGTGATTCGCCCCCGCGGAGATCATTACGCCGCCGTCTCCCGCCAGATCCGCGCGCTGATGGACGAACTCACCCCGGCCGTCGAGCCGCTGTCACTGGACGAAGCCTTTCTCGACCTGACCGGCACCGAGCGCCTGCACGGCGCGCCCCCGGCGGTGATGCTGGCGCGGCTGGTCAGACGCATGGAAGAGGAGCTGGGCCTGTCCGGCTCGATCGGCCTGAGCCACAACAAGTTCCTCGCCAAGATCGCCTCCGATCTCGACAAGCCGCGCGGCTTTTCGGTGATCGGCCGGGCCGAGACGCAGGCCTTTCTCGCCGACAGGTCGGTGGGACTGATCTGGGGAGTCGGCGCGGTAACCAGGGCCGCGCTGGAGCGGGCCGGCATCCGCACCTTCAGGGACCTTCTGCGCTGGGAAGAGGCCGACCTGACCGTCCGCTTCGGCAGCATGGGAGTGCGGCTGTGGCATTTCGCAAGGGGGCGCGACATGCGCCCGGTCAGCCCCGACCAGCCGATGAAATCAATTTCCAATGAAATCACCCTGCCCGAAGACACCGCCGATATCGACATCCTCGACGGGCATCTGTGGCGCCTGTCCGAAAAGGTCTCCGACCGCGCCAAGGCCCGCGAGATCGCCGGGCGGGTAGTGGTGCTGAAGCTCAAGCGGGCCGATCACACCAGCCTCAGCCGGCGCCGGTCGCTGCCCGATTCGACCCGGAGCGCCGATCGCATCTATCGTCTGGCCCGTGCCATGTTCGACCGCGTGGCCGGCGAAGGACCCTTCCGGCTGATCGGCGTGGGCATCGGCGACCTCGGCCCCGGGGCGGGCGCCGATCAGGCCGGCGACCTGCTCGACCCTGCCGCCGAAAAACGCCAGGCCGCCGAGCGCGCCACGGACAGGATCCGCGCCCGTTTCGGCAAGGCTGCGATCTTCAAGGGACGCGCCATGCGGTAAACAGCAAAATGCAAAAGCGTTAACCCGATATTTTCCTGTTGGCCCTAGCCTTCCTGCGAATCTGCTGGAACGGAGGCTTCTCGACATGGATCACGCAGTACTGGACAAGGAAATCCGCGCCGCCATCGCCGCACATGACGCCTGGAACCGGCGCCTGACCACCGCGATCAATCTCGGCAATTGCGAAACCGCCCCCGCAGACATCGCGGTGGATAACAAGTGCGATTTCGGCAAGTGGCTCTATGGACCGGATTTCGACGAAGAGACCAAGGCCGGCAAGCCCTACCAGGTCACGCGCCGGCTGCACGCGGAATTCCACGATGTCGCCGCGCGCGTGGCAGCCCTCGCCGAGGAAGGCAAGAAAGCGGAGGCCTACACCCTGCTGGACGGCGAATATGCCGAGAAATCGTCCAAGCTCCTGCGTGCCCTGACCAAATGGCGCGGAGAATTGCAACTGTAGCAGGCGCCTATTCCGCCGCCAGCGGGCACTTCTCCTGTCCCAGAGCGACAATTTCTCCAATAACCGCGTCAAGGAGCGCCTTGAGGTGGTAGAAATTGCCGTTTGGCCGCAATTCGCGTTCGTTCATATAGAGCGCGCGGTCGATCTCGACCTGCACCACATGCTGGCCCCGTGACGGCCGCCCGTAATGCTGGGCGATGAAGGCCCCGGCAAAGGGCTTGTTGCGGGCCACATGCAGGCCGGCCCCGGCAAAGGCCGCCTCGATCCGATCGGTGATCTCCGCCGCGGCTGAACTGCCGAAGCGGTCTCCGAGCACCACCTCGGGGCGGGAGCGCTCATGCCGGCACAGATTGTGCAGGGCCTCATGTGGCATCGAATGGCAGTCGATCAGAATTGCCTGGCCAAACTGCGCGTGGCTCTCCTGCAGGAGCCTGTTCAGCATGGCATGGTAGGGATGCCAGTATTCGCGGATGCGGAAATCGGCCTCGGCCCGGGAAATCCTGCCCCGGTAAATGGCCCGCCCCCCGGATACCACCCGGGGGATGACGCCGAGACCCGAAGTGATCCTCGGATTGAGCGAAGTACTCCGGACTCCCCGGATCAGGGCCGGATCGAGCTCGTCGGTGCCGCGATTGAGATCGAGCCAGGATCGGGGCGCCGTCGCCGAAAGCAGCGGCGCGCCATGGGCCGGCGCGCTGTCGAACAGCATATCGACAAAGGCATCCTCCGAGGAGCGCAGCGCCCTGATTCCGATCACCGCCGCCCGACGAAACGCCCGCCCATAGGCCCGCCCGCTATGCGGCGAGGAAAACACCACCGCCGTACTGCGCCGGGCGGGCATGGTCAGAAGGAAAGGCGGGTTTCGCATTCTCTCTCCAGGGGCTTCTGCTCTTCCTGTCCCTGCTCCTGTTCATATCCGGGCATCTGGTTCCCGGATATGCCCGCTTCCGGCCCCGGCTCGCATAGCCTCCTTTCAGGGCCGATGGGGCGGATACCGGCGGGACACCGTGCCCACCATATAAGGCAAAACGCCACCGCATCAAAACCCCTTGAACAACCCGGCGACTCCTTTTATAGACGCCCCATCGGCGCGGGTTTCCGCGTCGTATGTTTTTGGCGGCAACCCCGCCGGAAGACCAAGGGCGATTAGCTCAGCGGTAGAGCACTTCGTTGACATCGAAGGGGTCACTGGTTCGATCCCAGTATCGCCCACCACCATCGTCGCCCTCCGGGGCATGACCGAAGAGGCGCGCTGGCGCCGGGAAGACAGGAGAAGGGCCATGAAAGTCCGCAATTCACTCCGCTCGCTGAAGAACCGGCACCGTGATTGCCGCGTGGTGCGCCGCAAGGGCCGCGTTTATGTGATCAACAAGACGCAGCGCCGCTTCAAGGCCCGCCAGGGCTGAGCCCGGAGAAACGCCTGCAGCAACCCGCGGGCGGTTGAAACGATCAGTCAGACAGGCCCGCCGGACCGGCGGGCTTTTCGTATTGCGGGCGCTCCGTTCCGGGGCTCCGGGCATTCAGGCGCGCAGCGTATCGCCGGGCACGATTTCCGGGGTCAGTTCGATGCGCTCGCCCCCCTCGCCGGAACCATCGGCGCGCGCGGCGATGATCCGCGCCGCCTCCCGACCGATTTCGGCGCGGCAGGCATCCATGGTGGCCAGCCGGCGCGGCAGCCCCTGCAGGAGCTCGACCCCGTTGAAGCCGGCAAGCCCGATCCGGCCGGGCACGTCGATATTCCGGTCCAGGCAGTAAAGCAGCCCGCCCGCACCGATCATGTCGTTGGAATAATATAGGAAATCCAGATCCGGGCTGCGCGCGAGGATCGCCTCGGTCATCTCCCGCCCCTTGAGCAGGGCCGATCCTCCCTCGTAAAACTCCTGATCGGCGATTTCCACGCCGGCCTTGGCCAACGCCTGGGTAAAGCCTTCGAAACGCTTGCGGGCGCGGTGGTCGAGCAGCATCTTCGTACCCAGGAAGCCGATCCTGCGATAGCCGGCCTCGAGGATCGCCTCGGCCATGACCCGCCCGGCGCGGCGGTGAGAAATGCCCACCACCGCGTCGATCGCCTCGCCGTCGCTGTCCATGATCTCGACCACGGGGATGCCGGCGGCCCTGAGCATGGCGCGGGAGGCATCGGAATGCTCGAGCCCGGCGATGATCACCCCCGAAGGGCGCCAGGACAGCATTTCGTAGAGCACCTTCTCCTCGCGTTCGGGCCTGTAGCCGGTGACCCCGACCACCGGCTGCAGGCCGGTATCGGCCAGCACTTCGCTGATGCCGGTCATCACTTCGGGAAACACCATGTTGGACAGTGAGGGGATGATCACCGCCACCAGATTCACCCGCTGCGAAGCTAGGGCGCCGGCGATCCTGTTGGGTACATAGCCCAGCGCCTTGGCCGCGGCCAGAACCCGCTCGCGGGTAGGGGCGCTGACATCGCCACGGTTGCGCAGCACCCGACTGACGGTCATCTCGCTGACCCCGGAGGCTTCGGACACATCGCGCAGCGTCAGCGGGCGGCGGAAAGGTCTGGCGGTATCGGTCATGGCCCATCCTGCAATGAATACGCCCCGGTGCCAAAGCGTTTCGTTAAAGCACTTCGGCCCGAAACCGGAACAGGCCCCGGCTGAAGCGCGGCAAGAGCTTCCAATGTTCCGCATTTTTCGCGAAACGGTTCGGGGTATTGTTAGGATGTCGCCCCGAAAATCACAAGCCGCCAGCGCCATGCCGCGCTTCGGAGCGCCCGGCCGGATCGTTCCGAAACGCCTCGACCGTATCAGTCGTAGCTGCGGGTATCCTCGATCACCAGTCCGTCATTGGGCAGGCTGCCGGGCGTTACCACCTCGATTTTGCCGCGCAGCTTCAGGATTTCGGCTACCGAAGCGGCATAGGCATCGGCATCGCCGCCACCCTCGGCCTCGACGCGCACCAGCATGACGTCGCTTTCGCCCTCACGCGCGGCGATCACCCGGGCACGCCTCACCTCGGCGTGCCGGGCGACGAAATCGGCCACCTGCTCGGGGCGCACGAACATGCCCTTGATCTTGGTGGTCTGGTCGGCACGTCCCATCCAGCCCTTGATGCGCATGTTGGTGCGCCCGCAGGGGCTCTGGCCCGGCAGCACCGCCGAGAGGTCGCCGGTGGCAAAGCGGATCAGCGGATAGTCCGGGTTGAGCGTGGTGACGACCACCTCGCCCACCTCGCCCTCTTCCAGCGGCTCGCCGGTGCCCGGGCGCACGATCTCGACGATCACGCCTTCATCCACGATCATCCCCTCCATGGCCGGGCTCTCATAGGCGATCGAGCCCAGATCGGCGGTGCCGTAGCCCTGCAGGCAGGTGATGCCGCGATCAGCATATTCCTGGCGCAGGGAGGGAAACAGCGCCCCGCCGCCCACGGCGGCTTTGGTGATTTTTAGCGCCACCCCCTCTTCATCGGCGCGGTCGAGGATCACCTTGAGGTAATCTGGCGTGCCCACATAGGCGGTGGTGCCGATGTCATGGGCCGCGCGCACCTGCAGGGAGGTCTGGCCCACGCCGGCGGGCACCGAGACCGCCCCGAGAGCGCGAATGGCGTTTTCAAACATCGTCCCCGCCGGGGTCAGGTGGTAGGAGAAGCAGTTCTGCACGATGTCGCCCTGGCGGATCCCGGCGGCAAACAGGCCC
Organism: Paracoccaceae bacterium; assembly: GCA_027045905.1. GTDB lineage: Bacteria > Pseudomonadota > Alphaproteobacteria > Rhodobacterales > Rhodobacteraceae > JAAEUB01. The sequence goes on along the minus strand of JALTZY010000330.1, from coordinate 11,362 downwards.
CGGCCCATGCGCCACCAGTCGCGGCTCACCCCGCCCGGCTCGTAGATCGGCCCGGGGCTCTGAAAGACATGCGCGAGATTCGAGATCGGCACCCCGCCAAAAGGCGGCTTTTCCTTCTGCCGGCGGACAAGATCGGACTTGCGCAGCACCGGCAGACGCGCCAGATCGTCAAGCCCGCGCACTTCGTCAGCCTCGGCCAGATACGACCCGGGCGCTTCCCGGACCCGTCTCACCTGGGACAGAAAGGCAGCCTCCTGATCGGCGCGGCGCTCGTCGGCCGAGCGCACTTCCAGTGCATCGTAATACTCGCTCATGTTGTCCCCTTACGCCAGCCAGCGCTTGCGGCGGCGGTAGCTGCGCACGTCGCGGAAGCTCTTGCGCCCCTCTTCCGACATGCCCAGGTAGAATTCCTTCACGTCCGGGTTCTCGCGCAGATCCTCTGCCGGGCCGTCCATCACCACGCGGCCGTTTTCGAGGATATAGCCGTAATGGGCATAGCGCAGGGCGACGTTGGTATTCTGCTCGGCGAGCAGGAAGGTCGCGCCTTCCTTTTCGTTTAGGTTCCTGACGATGGTGAAGATCTCTTCCACCAGTTGCGGCGCGAGGCCCATGGAGGGCTCGTCCAGAAGGATCGTCTCGGGCCGGCTCATCAGGGCGCGACCGATGGCCAGCATCTGCTGCTCGCCGCCTGACGTGTAGCCTGCCTGGCTCCTGCGCCGCTCCTTGAGGCGCGGAAAGTAGTCATAGACCATTTCCAGGTCGGCGGCGATGGCGCCGCGCCCGTCCTTGCGGGTATAGGCGCCGGTCAGCAGGTTTTCCTCGACCGTCAGGTGCTCGAAGACATGGCGCCCCTCCATCACCTGAATGATGCCGCGGCGCACCAGACTGGCCGGGGAATGGCCGGAAATATCGTCACCGCGATAGGTGATCGTGCCCTTGGTCACCTCGCCGCGTTCGGAGTGCAGCAGGGCCGAAATCGCCTTCAGCGTGGTGCTCTTGCCCGCACCGTTACCACCCAGAAGGGTAGTGATTCCGCCCTTGGGCACGCTCAGCGAAACGCCCTTGAGCACGAGGATCACATGGTTGTAGATCACCTCGATATTGTTGACTTCGAGCAGGGTCTCGTTGCTGGCGATATCCTTGGCGACATCCGTCATGGCGGGTTCCCGTGTGCTTTGCTGGTGGTCCGGGCCGCCGGGCCCGGACCGTGCTTGCCCCTGCGATCAGTTGCAGTCGCGCGGGGTGATGTTGTTTTCGGCGGCGAAGGCGGCCGAATCCTCTTCGATCAGCGGCTGGATCACCTCGAGGTCAGGCTCGATATAGTCGGTGATCACGTTCCACTTCTGCGCGGTGGCATCCCACTGCTGCACCAGCGCGAGGCCGTTGCCGCCGTGGTTGGCGCAGGTGACCTTGAAGGCCGGACCGAAGCCGGGCAGGCCGAGCGCTGCCATCTTCTCCTCGCTCATGTCGAGATTCTCCATCCCGTCGCGCATCTCCGCGGGCGTGATCCGGGTATTGCCGCTGAGCTCCTGCGCGGTACGGGCGGCCTCGACCGCCAGCATCGCCGCGTAGAGGCCGCGGTTGTAGAGAACGGTACCGATCTGATCACCGGCGCCGGCAGCCTTGCCCGCATCGACGACGTATTTCTGGATGTCGTCGAACACCGGGAAATCGCTGCCCGGCATGTGGAAGCTCAGCGCCTTGTAGCCATCGCCCTTGGCGCCGGCGGCCTTCACGTCATTTTCCGAACCCGACCACCAGATGCCGATGAAGTGATCCATCGGATAGCGGATATTGGCGGCTTCCTGGATGGCGACCTGGTTCATCACGCCCCATCCCCACATCAGCACGTAGTCGGGCTTTTCGCGGCGGATCTGCAGCCACTGGGACTTCTGCTCCTGACCGGGGTGATCGACGGGCAGCAGGGTCAGGTTGAAACCGTGCTTCTTGGCCAGCTCTTCCAAGGTGCGGATCGGCTCCTTGCCGTAGGCCGAATTGTGGTAGAGCAGGGCGATGGTCTTGCCCGAGATGTCGCCGCCCTCCTGGTCGAGGATATGCTTGATCGCGACCGAGGCACCGTACCAGTAGTTGGTCGGATAGTTGAAGATCCACTTGAACACCGCACCATTGGCCGCGGAGGTCCGGCCATAGCCGCCCGAATGCACCGGGATGCCGTCCGCCGAGGCCTTGGGGATCAGCTGGTAGGTAATGCCGGTGGAAAGCGGCTCATAGAGGACGGCGCCCTCGCCCTTGGTGGATTCGTAGCATTCGACGCCCTTCTCGGTATTGTAGCCGGTCTCGCATTCGAGGAGACGGATCTTCTCGCCGCCGATGCCGCCATCGCGCTCGTTGATCAGCGTGAAGTAATCGGCATAGCCATCGGCAAAGGGGGTGCCGTTGGCCGCATAGGGCCCGGTGCGGTAGCTGAGCGACGGAAAGACGATTTCCGCCATCGCCGGGGCGCCCAGCGCCACCATGGCCGCAGCCGCAACCGCGAGTTTCTTCAATTTCATTTGCTTGCTCCTCCCTAGGTTTTGCAAATCGCGCACCTTCGTCAAGGCACGCCCTCCTTGTCGCCTGCCCGTCAGTGCGGGAAGGGCCAGAGTCTCAGTTTTTCCTTGGCCAGACGCCACAGCTGGGCCAGGCCATGCGGCTCGAATACCAGAAAGACGATGATCAGCGCGCCCACGATCATGAACTGGAAATGCGCCGCCAGGTCCGTGGCCCAGCCGAAGCCGTCAACCAGCACGTTCTTCAGCAGCACCGGCATCAGCACCATGAAGGCTGCGCCGGCAAAGGAGCCGAAGATCGAGCCCAGTCCGCCGATGATGATCATGAACAGAATCAGGAAGCTCTTCTGGATGCCGAAGGCCTCGCCCACCTCGACCGCGCCCAGATAGACCGCGAACAGCAGCGCCCCGGCAACGCCGATGAAGAAGCTCGACACGGCAAAGGCCGACAGCTTGGCGGTCAGCGGATTCACCCCGATGATCTCGGCGGCGATGTCCATGTCGCGAATCGCCATCCACTTGCGCCCCACCGAGCCGCGCGTGAGATTGCGGGCGATCCATGCCAGCGCCACGGTCAGGATCAGGCAGAACAGGTAGCGCGCCGGGGCCGAGGCCTCGGCCCCGGTGATCGCGGCGCCGAACATGGTGCGCTCGGGGGCGTTGATCATGCCCGAGGCGGAATAGTTGAAGAACCATGGCACCTTGTTGAACAGCCAGACAAGGAAGAACTGCGCCGCCAGCGTCGCCACCGCCAGATAGAAGCCCTTGATGCGCAGGCTCGGTAGACCGAAGGCCATGCCCACCAGCGCGGTGATGGCGCCGGCGATCAGGACATGAAACAGAATCGGCACATCGGGAAAGGCGGTCATCAGCTTGTAGGCCGCATAGGCCCCCACGGCCATGAAGCCGCCGGTGCCCAGGCTGACCTGGCCCGCATAGCCGGTCAGGATATTGAGCCCCAGCGCCGCGATCGCATAGATCAGGAAGGGCAGCAGCACCGCATTCGCCCAGTAATCGTTGATGACGAAGGGCACGACGGCAAAGGCCACCACCATCAGCGTCCAGTAGGCGCGCCGGTCCAGCTTGATGGGAAAGGTCTGGCTGTCCTCGCGGTAGGAAGTCTTGAAATCCCCGGCTTCACGATAAATCATGGTCAGACCCTCTCGATGATCTTTTCGCCAAACAGCCCCTGCGGCCGGAAGACGAGGAAAATGAGCGCCAGCACATAGGCGAACCAGTTCTCCGTGGCGCCGCCGATATGCGGACCGACGAGGAATTCGAACAGCTTCTCGCCCACGCCGATGATCAGCCCGCCGACAATGGCACCGGGGATCGAGGTAAACCCGCCCAGCATCAGGACCGGCAGCGCCTTCAGCGCGATCAGGCTGAGGCTGAACTGCACACCGGACTTGGCCCCCCACATGATGCCGGCGACAAGCGCCACGAATCCGGCCACCGACCAGACCATCACCCAGATGAAGCGCAGCGAAATGCCCACCGACAGCGCCGCCTGGTGATCATCGGCCACCGCGCGCATGGCCCGGCCCTGCTTGGTGTACTGGCTGAACAGCACCAGCGCCACCACCAGCAGCGCCGCCACGATGGTCGCCGCGATGTCGAGATTGTCGATGAAGAAGCCATAGCCGAACAGATTGAACGTGGTTTCGTCGATCCAGGCATTGACCCCCTGGGGCAGGCCGATATCCAGCGTCTTGATATCGGCGCCCCACATCAGATCGGCAAAGCCCTCCATGAAATAGGCCAGCCCGATTGTCGCCATGAACAGGATGATGTCGGGCTGGTTGACCAGATGCTGAAGGATGAATCTCTGCACCAGCCAGGCAAACAGCACCATGACCCCGGCGGTCAGCAATATCGCCAGCCAGGGCGCCAGTTCCCAGCCGAACTTGTGCACATCGGTTCCGAAGATCGTATTGATCAGATGTGCGAAGGGCACCTGACCCTTCTGAAGCCCCACCAGAGTCATCGCCGCGAACAGCGCCATCACGCCCTGGGCGTAGTTGAACACGCCGGACGCCTTGAAGATCAGCACGAAGCCCAGCGCCACGAGCGCATAGAGCACCCCGGCCATGAGGCCGTTGAGCATGACTTCCATGGCCCACAGGAATTGTTCAGGCATCGGCGCCTCCGCGCTTGGATTGTTGCTTCGGTTCAGTCATGGGCCACCCCCAGATAGGCGTCGATCACCGCCTGGTTGTTGCGCACCTCATCCGGGGTGCCGTCACCGATCTTCTTGCCGTAATCCATGACCACGACCCGGTCGGAGAGGTCCATCACCACGCCCATGTCGTGCTCGATCAGGCAGATCGTGGTGCCGAACTCGTCGTTCACGTCGAGGATGAAGCGGCTCATGTCCTCCTTTTCCTCGACATTCATGCCCGCCATCGGCTCGTCCAGCAGCAGAAGCGCGGGCTCGGCGGCCAGGGCGCGGGCCAGCTCGACCCGCTTCTTCAGCCCGTAGGGCAGGCGACCCACGGGTGTCTTGCGGATCGCCTGGATCTCCAGAAAGTCGATGATCTTCTCCACCTTCTCGCGGTGCTCGATCTCTTCTCTCTCGGCACGGCCGAACCAGAGCGCCTGGGCCGCCAGCCCGGTCTTCATCCTGGTCAGTCGCCCGGTCATCACGTTGTCCAGCACGCTCATCCCCTCGAACAGGGCGATGTTCTGAAAGGTGCGGGCGATGCCCTGGCGCGCCACCTGATAGGGCTTCATCTTCGCCCGGCGCCGGCCGCGGAACCAGACCTCGCCCTCCTGGGGCACATAAAAGCCGCTGATCACGTTCAGCATCGAGGACTTGCCGGCGCCGTTGGGACCGATGATGGCGCGAATCTCGCCTTCGCGTATATCGAAGGAAATGTCCTGGATCGCCGTCACCCCGCCGAAGCGCAGGGTGATGTTCTTCATCTCCATGATCACGCCGCCGATGGTGCGGCCGTCTTCGGTGACGTAGCTTTCGGCATTCATGTCGGTCATTGTGCAGCCACCTTCCCCCCGGCCCCGGCGACCTCGAAGACCTTGGCATCCACGATTTTCAGCGTAGCGCAGATCTTGCCCTTGCGGCCGTCTTCATAGGTCACTTCGGTTTCGGTATATTGCTCGCTTCTGCCGGAATAGAGCGCGTCGATCAGATCGGCGTATTTGTCGGCCACGACGACCCGGCGCACCTTGCGGGTGCGGGTCATCTCGCCGTCATCGGCATCAAGCTCCTTGTGCAGCACCAGGAAGCGGTGGATCTGGCAGCCCGAGAGCATCTCGTCCTGCGCCACGGAGCGGTTCACCTCCTCCACATGGGCCTTGATGGTCTCGAGCACCTGCGGATGTCCGGCAAGCTCCTGATAGGAGGCATAGGCGATATTGTTGCGCTCGGCCCAGTTGCCCACCGCGGTAAGGTCGATATTGATGAAAGCGGTGCACATCTCGCGCCCGTCGCCGAATACCACCGCCTCGAGGATGTCGGGGTAGAATTTGAGCTTGTTCTCCACGTATTTCGGCGCGAACAGGCTGCCATCGGCCATCTTGCCCACATCCTTGGCCCGGTCGATGATGCGCAGATGGCCGGTGCTTTCCTCGAAGAAGCCCGCATCGCCCGTGGCCACCCAGCCCTCTGCATCCTTGGTCGAGGCGGTGCTCTCCGGGTTCTGGTAATATTCGACGAAGACGCCGGGCGAGCGGTAGAAGATCTCGCCATTGTCGGCGATCCTCACCTCGACCCCCGGCGCAGGCACCCCCACCGTATCCGGGCGCACCTCGCCATCGGGCTGCACGGTGATGAACACGGTCGCCTCGGTCTGGCCGTAGAGCTGCTTGAGGTTGATCCCCAGCGAGCGGTAGAATTCGAAGATCTCCGGCCCGATCGCCTCGCCTGCCGTATAGCCCACGCGCACCCGGCTGAGGCCGAGCGTGTTCTTCAGCGGACCGTAGATGAACAGCTCGCCCAGCCGGTAGCGCAGCCGGTCCATGGCGCCCACCGGCCGGCCGTCGAGGATCGCCGGGCCGACCCTTTTGGCAAGCTCCATGTAATGGCGAAACAGCCATTTCTTGAACCGCCCGGCATCCTCCATGCGGATCATCACGCCGGTCAGCTGGGTCTCGAATACCCGCGGCGGGGCGAAATAATAGGTGGGCCCGATCTCGCGCAGATCGGTCATCATCGTGTCCTGGCTCTCCGGGCAGTTGACGCAGAAGCCGCACCAATAGGCCTGGCCCACCGAAAAGATGAAATCTCCCACCCAGGCCATGGGCAGATAGGCGAGAATGTCTTCCCTTTCGGTCAGGTTGTCGAATTCGGCCGAGTTCTTCGAGCTGACAATGATGTTGCGGTTCGAAAGCACCACGCCCTTGGGCTTGCCGGTGGTGCCCGACGTATAGAGCATCACACAGGTGGAATCGAGCGTGAGTTCGCTACGGCGCTTTTCAAGCTCCCTTTCCACCCGCTCATGGGCGACGCGCCCCTCTTCCTGTACCGTGTGATACCAGTGCAGATGCGTGTGGTCGTATTTGCGCATCCCGCGCTTGTCGTAATAGATAACATGCTCGATGTGGTGCACCTTTTCCTGCACCTCGATCACCTTGTCCACCTGCTCCTGATCGCCGCAGATGACAAAGCGCGCATGGCAATGGTCGAGCACATAGGCCATCTCTTCGGCCACCGAGTCCTGATAGACAGGCACCGGCACCGCCCCGCACATCTGCGCGGCCACCATGGCCCAGTAATGGGCCGGACGGTTGCGGCCGATGATCGCTACATGGTCGCCGCGCTCGATCCCGAGGATCAACAGCCCCAGCGCCAGATTGGTGATCTCTTCGCGCGCCTCGGCCCAGCTCCATTGTTGCCAGATGCCGAATTCCTTTTCGCGATAGGCCGGCCGGTCGGCAAATTTCTCCGCATTGCGCTCCAGAAGCGCCGGAATCGAGGGCGGCAGCCCCTTGTCCGCATTTGCGTCAGCCACGTCTTTTCCTCCCCACGCCGTTTGGGCGCACCCGATCGCTTGAGCGATTCTCTTGAGTATCGCAAGCCGACTATATGCTTGCGCGGCAAAATTTGCCGCAGTTTTTCGCAATTCTAACGAATTGTTACAGGCGCACCAGCCTCAGCCGGGGCTTTTCCCGGCCCGGAAGCGGTGGTAGCGATTGGCCGAGGAGGCATTCTTGGCGCGAAAGACCGACATCGCCGCCCTGACCCAGGCCGGGCTGAACCTGATCCAGCAGGCGCTGTCGATCTATGACAGCGATTTGCGGCTGGTGGTGGTCAACCGCCGCTTCCAGGAGATGTTCGCCCTGCCCGACAGGCTGGTGGCGCCGGGCACCCCCTTTGCCGACACCATCCGCTACCTGGTGGAACAGGGCGAATACGGTGCGGTGGCGGACCACGATGCCTTCGTGCAGGAAAAGGTGGATCAGGCGCTGGCCTTCGAGCCGCATTACATGGAGCGCATACGGGCCAACGGGCGGGTGATCTCGGTCGAGGGCAGCCCGCTTCCGCAGGGCGGCTGGGTCGCGGTCTATACCGACATTACCGGCATCAAGCGCCAGGAAGCCCTGCTCAGGGCGCGTTCCGAAGAGCTGAGCGAGCAGGTGCTGGCTTACACCGAGGAGCTTGCCCGGGCCAACCGCACCCTCGCCGCCACCAATGCCGCGCTCGAGGAGACCTCACGCCAATTGAGCGAGATGGAGAGCCGCACCCGCCTGACCACCGAGATGATGCCGGCCCACATCGCCCGGCTCGACCCGGACCTGCGCTATACCTTTTCCAACCGCAAGCTCGCCAGCGTCATCCCCGGCCGACCGGAAAACATCCTCGGCCTGCACGCGCGCGAGGCGCTGGGCGAGGAGGCGTTTTCGCGCATCCTGCCCTTTTTCGAACGTGCCCTGAAGGGCGAGGCCAGCGTCACCGAGTTCAACCATGACCCCACCGGCCGGCGCATCCGCGTGGCATTCACCCCGGACCAGGAGGAAGGCGGCGGGGCGGTGCGCGGGGTCTATATCCTGTCCATGGACATCACCGAAGAGGCCCAGGCGCGCGAGGCGCTGAACCAGACCCGCAAGCGCGAACTGGCCGCCCAGCTTACCTCGGGGCTGGCGCATGACTTCTCGAATCTGCTGACCATCATCCTCGGCCTGCAGGCGCGCCTGTCGCGGATGGAGCTGCCCGAGCGCGTCCGCGAACTCGTGGCCGCCACCACCGGCGCGGCGCGGCGCGGCGGGGTGCTGCTCGAGCGCATCGCCTCGGTCACGGGCCGGCGCGAAATGCACCCTGAGCCCACCGACCTGGCGGCTCTGTTCGAAGACCTGCGCACCCTCGCCACCCCCTCGCTGCCGGCCGGGGTCCGGCTCGAGATGCACCTCTCCCCCCTGCCGGAGCAGGTCATGCTCGACCCCGGCGCGCTGCAGGACATGGTGCTGAACCTGATCCTCAACGCCCGCGACGCCATCGGCGCCGGGCCGGGGCGGATCGCCATTGCGGTCAGCGCCCTGCGCGGCACCTGGCTGGAGATCACCGTCACCGATACCGGCCCCGGCTTTTCCAACGAGGCGCTGGAGCACGCGCTGGAGCCGTTCTTCTCGACCAAGGGCGGCGAGGGCTCGGGGCTGGGGCTTTCGATGGTGTTCGACCAGACCAAGCTGGCCGGCGGCCAGATCCGGCTGGACAACCGCCCCGAAGGCGGTGCCCGGGTCACCCTGCGCCTGCCCCTGCGCCACGCCGACGCCCAGCCCGCCCCGCGCCTTGTGCTGCTGGTCGAGGACAGTGACGAGATCCGCGAAAGCGTGCGCGAAATGCTGATCGCTCTCGGTCATCAGGTGATCGAGGCGACCAGCGCGGAGGAGGCGCTGTTTCTGGCCGGGATCGGCGGAATCGGGCTGATCCTTTCGGACATCAACCTCGGCGGCGAGATGTCGGGCGATGCGCTGCTTGCCCGCCTGCGCCGCGAAGGCGCCACCGCCACGGCCTGCCTGATGACCTCGCTGCCCCCCGGCGACCGGCGCCGCGCCGATGCCGCCTTTCCCATCCTGCAGAAACCGTTTACTCAGGGCGAACTTGCCGCCTTTCTCGCCAGGGAGCTGAGCGCATGAGCCGCCCGCTGATCGCCATTCTCGACGACGAGCCGCAGATCCGCCTGATGCTGGCCGAGGCGCTGGAGGAGGCGGGGTTTCGCACCGTCTCCTTCGGCCGCGCGACCGAATTCGAGGCGGCGCTGAAAAGCTCGGCCCCGGATGTCTGCCTCGTGGACCTGGGCCTGCCGGATCGCGACGGGCTGACGCTGGTGCACCGGCTGGCGCTGGAAAGCGGGGCCTCGATCATCATCATCTCGGGCCGCGCTCAGGTGCAGGACCGGGTAACCGGGCTGGAGCTCGGCGCCGACGACTATATCATCAAGCCCTTCGAGCCCGCCGAGGTCGTGGCCCGTGTACGCGCCCGTCTGCGCAAGGCCCGCCCCGCCGCGGATACGGCCAACACCGCCCATTTCAACGGCTGGACCGCCCATTTCGACCGCTATGTGCTCGAAGACAGCAACGGAAGGGAAACGGCCTTCAGCCATGCCGAAGGCGAGGTGCTGCGGCTGTTTCTCGAAGCGCCGCGGCGGCTGATCTCGCGCCAGTACATGCAGGAGCGCCTCGGCGGCATGGCGTCGGAAAGCTTCGACCGGGCCATGGATGTACGCATCTCGCGCCTGCGCACCAAGCTCGGCGAAGACCCGAAGAATCCGCGCCTGATCAAGACCATCTACGGCGCCGGCTACATCTTCCTGGGAGAGGTGCGCTGGGGGTGAGCCCCGGCGCCACGGACCCGGCGCCACGGAAAGGAAAAAGCCCGGCCGCGGGGCCGGGCTCAGTCCTGCACTTCGAGCGATGATTTCAGAGCGCTTCCTCGATCCAGCTTTTCAGCATCGCCTTGGGCGCGGCGCCGACCTTGTTGGAGACGACCTCGCCGTTCTTGAACATGAACAGGGTCGGGATTCCGCGCACGCCGAACTGGGCCGGGGAATTCGGGTTTTCGTCCACGTTGACCTTGGCGATCTTCACCTTGCCCGCATATTCGGCGGCCAGTTCTTCCAGGGCCGGGCCGATCTGCTTGCAGGGGCCGCACCATTCGGCCCAGAAATCGACGATCACCGGGATATCGGAATTGCGCACTTCCTCGTCAAAGGTGGCATCGGTAACAGCTACGGTGGCCATGAGGCACCTCCTTGGCATTGCGGTTCGGGGGCAAACCTATGTAGCCCGGCCAGCGCCGTCAAGGAGCGGCGGGGCGGCGGCCAGCGCGGCGCGAGCGAGCGCGGGCGGGATCGGCATCAATTGTGCCTTTGTTGTCCAGAGGATAGCGCATTTCACCGCGCGATCAGGGAAAATCTGCGCAATTGCCTCCATATACGCGCCCATTTGCCGCAGGATACCCTCGGGCACTTCCTCGGGCATTTGCGGCACCAGGGCGTTGGACTTGAAGTCGATGACGGTCACTTCGCGCTCGCCGACGATCAGCCGGTCGATGCTGCCGTGCAGGGGCAGGGGGCTGCCTTGTGGGTTGGGCGCGGGCAGGTGGGCACGCAGATCGACTTCGGCCAGCGTGCCGGGGGCGAAGACATGGGCCAGGTCCGGGTCGGTGATAAGCGCGGCGGCCTCGGCCAGGAGGGTGGCGCGGTCTTCGGCTTCGGTCTCGGCGAGCAGGGCGCGGGCGATGTCGGGCCAGTCGGCGCGCGCATGGTCGGGCAGGACCTCCAGGAGCTTGTGCAGGTGGCGGCCGCGCGCCTTGGCCGCCTCCTCGCCCAGCCCCGCGCCTTCGCCCGCGAGCGCCTTGGCCCCACCCAGATCGGAGGGCGAAAGTGGTGTGGGGG
>JALTZY010000329.1 GCA_027045905.1 Paracoccaceae bacterium | reverse complement strand
ATCAACGGCAGGCTCAGGTTCGGCGTGGTTTCGGCGGGCATGGGCTACCTCACGTGATGAATATGCGTTCCGCGCAAGCGCCGGGGCCGAGCGTTTCCGAGAGCTGCGCTACCCGAACGCGTAATTGCGGGGGCAGGCCGGCGGAAAAGTCGGCTCCCTGCTCGGCGAGGCTCCACACGTACCGGGGCGCCGTCACCTCCACGCGACGCACGGGCGTGGCACTGGCGTCCGCGGCATCGGAAATCTCGAGCACATAGCCTTCGCGGGCTTCGGCCAGCGGGGCATCGCCGGCACTCCAGGCATCCGCGGCTTCGGGCACGCGCGAGCGGCGGATCCATGTGAATGCCCAATCGCCACCGGGAAGCACGGCGCGGCGCAGGTGTACAGGCGAAAGCGGGCGCAGCCCACGGGCGGCGAACGGCACCCCGAATTCCTTCCACGTGGCGTCCGCCTCGTCGCGGTTCGCGGGGCCAGCGCGCAGCGTCAGCACGTTGCCGGCATCCGCCAGCCCGACGTCACGCATGGGGCGCAATGCGTCATCGAGCAGCACGAAACGGCTGCCCGGCGGGTGCTCCGCCAGTTCCGGTTCCGATCCGCGTTGGCCGCGAAGGAACATGGAGAGGCGCCAGACGTTCGGCGCTTCAAGAACGGCCTGGCGGAACTGCACGATCTCCCATGCGCCGGTGGCCGGATCGCCTATGGCGGCGGCGTTGGCGCCCGTGAACAGCGCCTGTTCGGTTACGGAGGCCAGGCGCCCGCGATAGAGGCGGACGCGCACGGAAACGCCACGCTGATAGAGCCACGGATCGGCGGGCGGCAAGGCATCCAGCAACTCGCCCATCACGGCCGGCGCATCGAGCAAGGTGGCCTCGACGGCGCCACTCCTCTTCATTGCCACGGCGCCGGGCCACGGGTCGGAAAATGCGGCGGTCAAGGGATGTTCCGGCGGATCACGGTCGCGCATCCGCGGGAGATCAAGGAGCACGGCAAGCGGCGCAGGCAAGGGACGCCGCCCGGCCGCGGTGTGGCGCCGGGCGGGCCATGGCGGCGGTTCCAGCGACAGGGGATCGTGCGCCACGGCAATGATCCGGCGCGACAGGCCCGGCTCCTCGTCGATGCGCTCGATGCGCCACTGGCCGGCGTCCGCGCCGTCGCGCCGCAGGATGAATACGTCGCCCGGCTCGAGCGCCAGATGTTTCCAGGAAACGACAGCGGAAAGGCGTTCGTGATCGGCGCGGGCGCGTCGCAACATGACGGCGGCATGGCCTCCCACCACAGACTGCGGCAGGACGGCGGGCAACGCCGCCTCGAGCACCGGTTCCCGGCCACTTTCCTCACCGGCGGCGACGATGCCCCCTTCTTCCACCGTGCGCATGCGTACGGCAGCGGCACGGTGTTCCGCCGCTTCGTCCAGGTATTTCAGGGTGACCGCGCGGGGCAATTCCGCAGCGCCAAGGCGCGTCTTCTCGTACAGGGGCGCTTCGGCGTCGGCATCCACCAATTCGTCCACATCGATGGCGAAGGAGGGCCGGCGGGCGCGTCGGCGTACGGCCAGACGGTTTCCTGCGTGCACGGCATCCAGGGAAAAGGCAGTGAGCAACGGTTCGATGGCGGCGCGCGCGCTCATGGGCCGGTCGAGCACATAGCCCGCCACCTGCGCACCCGTGGCCTCCAGGGCGCGTGCTTCCACCGGGAAGTTCCAGTCGTCCAGAATGGCATGGATGAGCGTTTCCACCGACACGCCATCCAGCCGGCCATTCAGCCAATGACCCCGTTCATGGTTCGCGGTATCGCCCCACACATGGGTCAACGCCGGATACCATGGATAGGGCCGGGCGTCCCAGGCCCAGAAGAAGATGCGGGAGGCTTCCACCATGCGGCCGCCATACACGGCCGAGGTGGGGTTGTGCGCACCCGGCGCGCTCCAGTAGC
>JALTZY010000328.1 GCA_027045905.1 Paracoccaceae bacterium | reverse complement strand
ATATTGGTGCGCGCGGACGGGCTGCTGCTGGACTATTCGCGCACCAATATCGATCCGGCCACGCGCCAGGACCTGCTGGCGCTGGCCGAAGCCGCGGGGCTCGCCGCCCGCCGCGCCGCCATGTTCGCCGGCGCGCATATCAACGAGACCGAGGACCGCGCCGCGCGCCATGTCGCCCTGCGCGCGCCGGAGGGCTGCGACTGGGCTGATGCGGGCGCGCTCGAGACGCTCGCGCGCATGCGCGCCTTTGCCGATGGGGTGCGCGCGGGGCGGATCGCCTCTCCCGCCGGCGCGCCCTTCGCCGATGTGGTCAATATCGGCATCGGCGGATCCGACCTCGGCCCCGTCATGGCCAGCCGCGCGCTTGCGCCTTACCATGACGGGCCGCGCCTGCATTTCGTCTCCAACGTGGACAGCGCCGATTTTGCCGACACGACCCGCGCGCTCGACCCGGCCCGCACCCTGCTCGTCGTCGCCTCCAAGACCTTCACCACCCAGGAAACCATGCAGAACGCCGCCAGTGCCCGCGCCTGGCTCGAAGCGGCGGAGCTCGAGGCACCGGGCCACTTCGTCGCCGTCTCCTCGGCCCGCGCGCGCGCCCGCGCCTGGGGGATCGCGCCCGAGCGCATCTTTTCCTTTGCCGATTGGGTCGGCGGGCGCTTTTCGCTCTGGGGGCCGGTGGGGCTGGGGCTGATGCTGGGGATCGGCCCGCGCCACTTCGACGAAATGCTCGCCGGCGCCCATGCCATGGATCGCCACTTCCTCCGCGCCGAAGGGGCCGGCAACATGCCGCTGATGCTGGCGCTCACCGGCATCTGGCACCGGCAGGTCATGGGCCATGCCAGCCGCGCGGTGATCCCCTACGAGCACCGCCTCGCCCGCCTGCCCGCCTACCTGCAACAGCTTGAAATGGAGAGCAACGGCAAGTCGGTGGCGATGGATGGAAGCCCCCTCACGCATCCCTCGAGCCCCGTGGTCTGGGGGGAGCCGGGCACCAATGGCCAGCATGCCTTCTTCCAGATGCTGCACCAGGGCACGGATGCGGTGCCGGTCGAATTCCTGCTCGCCCGGAAGGGCCACGAGCCCGAACTTGCCCGCCACCACCTGCTGCTCGCCGCCAATTGCCTCGCCCAGGGCGAAGCGCTGATGCGCGGGCGCAGCCTCGAGGAAGCGCGCGCGCAACTGGCAGAAAAGGGCCTCGCCGGGCACGCGCTTGAGCGCCTCGCCCGCCACCGCACCTTCCCCGGCAACCGCCCCTCCACCACGCTCCTCTACGAGCGCCTGACCCCTCGCGCCCTGGGCCGGATCATCGCGCTTTACGAGCACCGCGTCTTTGTCGAAGGGGTGATCCTCGGCATCAATTCCTTCGACCAGTGGGGGGTGGAACTGGGCAAGGAACTGGCCGGTGCCCTGGTCCCGGTCCTGGAAGGGAGCAGGGAATCGGAGATCCGCGACCCCACCACCCGCAAGTTGCTCGCGGAATTCGAATAACCGCGCGGCCGGCACGATTTTCTGCGAAGAATCGCCTCCGCCCGCGCGCGGCTGCGTACATTCCTGCGCAGATGCGGCCCGGCAGTTGCTCGAATGTGGCGCGGGGGGATGGAGCGGGTGAAGGGAATCGAACCCTCGTCGTCAGCTTGGGAAGCTGCTGCTCTACCATTGAGCTACACCCGCCCGCCGGCCGCAGCCCTACGGTACCGGACGGGGCAGGTCAAGGGGTTTCGGCGCCTGGCCTTTCGTTACCCGTGCGTCCCGCGCTCCTTCCGCCCCGGAGCACCGGCGCTCTTCGGTGGCCGTCGCCATGGCTTTGTTCTTCGCCATGTGCGGTATGCGGCCCGGAGATCGCCGGCTTCACGCCCGCGGGGAGTGGCGGCGGCGGCGGCGCGCCTGAGGGGGGGCGTTGAAGCTGACTTCGGGCAGGGGGACGATGGCGCGCAGGGTGGGGAAGGGGTC
>JALTZY010000327.1 GCA_027045905.1 Paracoccaceae bacterium | reverse complement strand
AAGCTCTCTGAGGACCTCGTCGGCAATCTCCTTCACCCTGCGGAGCGGATGGTCCGTCGGAACCACCTCCTCCAGGGACATCAGGCACAACATCGAGGTCTGCTTCGTCGGCTTTCCGCGCATGCCACGGTTGGATCACATCTCGCCCCCGCCGTCCAGCCCCTCCCGCCGACTTTTTCAGCAGCCTGCTAGTTGCCCCCGACCGCTCTGTGGCGGAGTCCGGTCGAGATGGTTAGTCCACTTGGAAGCCGCAGCCGTCACGCCATCGCAATGACGCCACGGCATTCCGGTGGACACCCACTCATTTGAGTGGTACCATGTCTTCATGAGACGACCGGACCACCTATCGCCCGTCCAGCGCAAGGTGCTCGACTTCTTCGAGCGCCGTGCGCGACGGGGCCTTCCGCCGCCCACGCTGCGCGAGCTGTGCGAGGAGTTCGGATGGCGTTCGACCGGCACAGCCCGCGACCACATTCGAGCCCTCGTTCGCAAGGGCCTGCTGGAGGCCGCGCAGGGTCGCGCTCGAGGGGCCTCGCTGGCGCACCTGCCCGTGGCGAGCGTGTCCCTTCCAATCCTGGGAGACGTAGCCGCGGGGATCCCCGTGCTGGTGGAACAGGTCGTCGCGGACAGCCTGCCGGTGCCAGAGGGGATGGTTCGGCGGGCGGACAGCTTCCTGCTGAGGGTGCGCGGCGACAGCATGGAGGGTGCCGGGATCCTGGACGGGGACTTGGTCGTCGTGGCGCCCAACCCCGAACCTCCTCTGGGGAGCATCGTCGCCGTGACGCTCGACGGAGAGACCACGCTCAAGCGGCTCGAGCGCACGGACGACGGCTGGATGCTCGTCGCCGAGAACCCGCGCTACGCCCCCATCCCCATCGAAACGCCCGACGCATGCGTGCACGGCGTCGTGACCGGCGTGCTCCGCGTGCTGGACGACGGACACCGGGATGGGAGACAGTGGCGGTCCACGCACGCGGCCGCGGTGCCTTTGGAGAAGAGGAGAACGGCATGAAGACCGGCAGACGCGCCTCGAAGTTCATCCGGCAGTTCGGCGGCCCCGGCGAGGGCTCCGGCATCGTCTGCTTCCGATTCTGGCAGCTCGTGCCGGCCGGCGGCTGCCCCTACCGGTGTGCATACTGCTTCCTCCAGACCACGCCGTGGTTCCGCTTCAACCCGGACATCTTGCCCGGGATGATCTACACGAACGTGGACGACATGCTTCGCGAGCTCGATGCCTGGCTCGCTGATCCCGTGCCGAAGATGCTCATCGTCGGTGAGCTGCAGGACGGGCTGGTCTTCGACAAGGCCTTCCGCAAGGTCACCGGCAAGCCGCTGACGCACTGGATCATCCCGCCGTTCGCAGCGCAACGTCGCCATCGACTCATCTTCCTCACGAAGTCGACGCAGGTGGACCACGCGCTGGAGCTGGAGCCGACGGGGCAGGTGGTCTTCTCCTGGTCGGTGAACGCGGAGTACGTGGCCCGGACCTGGGAGCACGGCACTCCGCCGCCCTCGGCTCGCTTCGAGGCAGCGCGGCGCATGAAGGCCGCGGGCTGGCCCGTGCGGTTCCGCCTGGACCCGATGGTGCCCTACGAAGGCTGGCGCCTCGGCTACGCGCATGCCATCGAGGAGATCAACGCAATCGGGCCGGAGATGGTGACGCTGGGGGCACTACGAGCGACGTCCGGGCGGTCGCTTCGGACGGCGGCGCGCAAGAACGGGCGCAACGAGAGCATCTTCGACTTCCTGACCGAGGAACGCGACGCATCGGGATTCAAGTACCGGATCCCCTACGAGCTGCAGCTCGAGCTGTACCGCTTCGCCCTCGAACGGCTCTCTCCGAAGGTCGTGCCGGCGCTGTGCAAGGAGGACCAGCAGCTGTGGCGGGACCTCGGGATAACATTCCGAGGCTGCCACTGCCTTCTCGGCCCCCGCGACCAGATCGTCGAGGAAGC
>JALTZY010000326.1 GCA_027045905.1 Paracoccaceae bacterium | reverse complement strand
GCATTAAGGTGCTTCGCAGCCATCTTGATTTTCCCTGTATCGCCATGCACTTCCATGTGCATGGCCGCGCGGACACGGGGCCGCGGAGCGGCCAGTCGCGGGGAGCGCGGCGCCGTCCCGCGGCCTTCCCTGGCCGCGGGGAAGCTCTGAAAAATCGAATTTTTCAGAGCTTCCTTTCCCATTCACGGCCACAGTTTCGCGCCGATCGCCCGAACGTACGGCTTGGCATTCCCCGCGCCGTTGTGAAATATTCCCCGCTATGGGTGCGCACGTGCCGCCGTGGGTGCTGATGGTCTGCCTCGTCGCGCTGCCGGGTGCGGCGGCGGCGCGCACCGTGGCCGGGGTGGAGGTGCCGGAGACCGTGGCGGTCGACGGGACGGCACTCGTCCTCAACGGCGCCGGCGTGCGGCGCAAGCTCTTCGTCAAGGTCTACGTCGGCGCGCTCTACCTGCCGGAACGGCGCGCGGATCCAGCGGCGATCATCGGCGCGGACGAGCCCCAGCGCGTGGAGATGCGTATCCTCTACCGCCGGATCGGGGTCAGGAAGCTGCGCGAGAGCTGGGAGGAGGGTCTCCAGGCCAACCATCCGCCGGAACGGCTGGAGGCCCTGCGCCCCGTGCTGGAGCGGTATTACGCGACGCTGCGCCCGGTCCGCCGCGGCGACCTGGTCACGCTCACCTACCGGCCCGGGGCGGGCACCGAGGTGGCCAAGAACGGCGAGGTCATCGACGTGATACCGGGCCGGGCGCTGTTCGCGGCCCTGCTCGGGGTGTGGCTCGGCCCAAGCCCTCCGGACAGAAATCTCAAGGCCGCGATGCTGGGAAGGTAGACGAGGAGGCGGTGCACGGTTTGCAGAAGTTCCGTAAACTGCAAACCGCAACCCATCAGCTTGCTGAGAAAAACTCCTCGAGCAGGCGCCGGACACGGGCCATCCCCTCCGCCAGCCAGCGCTCGATCTCCGTCATCGGGATGCGTCCGTCGCCGGGCCCGCGGCCGGCGGCCCAGTTGACCACCACCGCACAGCAGGCATAGCAGAGGTTCAGCTCCCGGGCCAGGGCTGTTTCCGGCATCCCTGTCATCCCCACCATGTCGCAGCCGTCCCGAGCCAGGCGCTCGATCTCAGCGGCCGTCTCCAGGCGTGGTCCCTGGGTGGCGGCGTAGGTACCCCGCTCGACTAGCGGGATAGCCGCGGCACGGCCGGCCGCGATCAGGGCATCGCGCAGGGGCTCGCAGTAGGGGTAAGTGAACTCCACGTGGGTGACGGGTGCCCCGTCGCCGTCGTAGAAGGTGTGGGCGCGTCCCCAAGTGTAGTCGATGATCTGGTCGGGAATGGCCACCGTGCCGGGCGCCATGGCCTCGCTGATGCCACCCACCGAGTTGACGGCGACCACACGCTCCACGCCGAGGCTGCTGAGTGCCCAGAGGTTGGCGCGGTAGTTGACCCGGTGTGGAGGAATCGTGTGGCCGTAGCCATGGCGCGGGAGGAAGATCACCTCGTGGCCGTGGAGCACACCGTGGGTGACGGGACCCGATGGCTCACCGTAAGGGGTGTGCACCACCTCGCGCCGGACGATGTCCAGCCCCTCGAGCTGGGTGAGGCCGCTGCCTCCGATGATGGCGATACCGCTCACCGCGCTCCTCCTCGACGTCTCATCGCTTCTCGCCGCAGCGCGCACCCGGCGGGCAGGGTATGCGCCGCACCTGCACCAGCACGCCGAAAGCAGGATGGTCGAAGTAGTGCACCTCACCGAGACGGACCCGGCGCCGCTCGACCAGCCTGAAGACCTGGCGCCGCTCGCGCAGCGTCTCCGTGCCAGTCAGCGGATCAAGGATCCGCTCGGGCAGCGCCCCCCGGTAAGCGAGATCCACCCGCACGTGGAGATACCGACTGAGGGCGACCTGCACCGTCCCGTCGACGGCCTCGGGCGGCACGTAGGGGGCGATGCCGGCCGCCTC
>JALTZY010000325.1 GCA_027045905.1 Paracoccaceae bacterium | reverse complement strand
TCGTCAGCGCCGTGCTGGTCGAGATCGACAAACGCTGGGCCGTCGACACGAAGGCCTACATCAAATGGGAATGCCAGGATGCCTGATCACGCCAAATCCGAATTTCCAGACAGCAGGTTGCGTAATCTGAACCAAAACCTGAACAGAGCTAACCTATAAGCGCGGACTCTTCAGGGAGCAGGTCACAAGCTCGAAGAAGAGGGTGTGCGGCTGTTTTCTTCCGTGGAGGGGGATTATTTTCATGTGCTGGGTTTGCCCCTGATCGAACTCCTGACATATTTACGGGATCAGGGAGAGATAGAATGATGAGCGAGGAAGCGAGAATCCCCATAGCCGGTGTGATTGGACAGCCGATCACACACAGCAAATCCCCGCTGCTCCATGCCCATTGGCTGAAAACGCTCGGACTGCCTGGCCATTACATACCAATGCGGGTGGAGCGCAACGATCTGAAATCCGTGTTGCAAACCCTGCCCAAGGCCGGATTCGTCGGCGTGAATGTCACCATTCCGCACAAGGAATATGTGCTGGAACTCGCCGATCTTGTCACCGACCGGGCAGCCCTGATCGGTGCCGCCAATACGCTTATCTTTCGCAAGGACGACAAGATTCATGCGGACAATACCGACGGCTACGGATTTATCGAAAACCTCCGTCACGGTGCACCGGGCTGGAACCCTGTCGCCGGGCCTGCGGCGGTCTTTGGTGCCGGGGGAGCGGCGCGGGCCGTGGTGGCGTCCCTTCTCGAAGTGGGCGTGCGCGAAATCCGCATATCGAACCGCACCCGTTCCCGCGCCGATGCGCTGCGCGCCGATTTCGGCTCCAGGCTTGTCGTCTATGACTGGGTACAGGCCGGCAACATGCTCGAAGGCGCCGCGACCGTGGTTAACACAACTTCGCTGGGCATGGTCGGAAAGCCCGCATTCCGTGTACCGCTGGACGGACTCAGCCCCGGGACGGTAGTGACCGATCTGGTCTATGCGCCGCTGATCACACCGTTTCTCGAAACCGCGGCGCAGATGGGCTGCATCACCGTGGACGGGCTGGGGATGCTGCTGCACCAGGCTACGCCGGGCTTTGAGCGCTGGTTCGGCAAGCGCCCGCCGGTGGACGAAGCGGCCCGCAGGGCGGTGCTGGATTCGTGAGCGTCCGGCCTTTCCTGATCGGGCTCACCGGATCCATGGGCATGGGTAAGAGCACCACCGCGCAGATGTTTCGTGACGAGGGGGTCCCGGTATGGGATGCGGATGCCGCTGTCCATCGCCTGTATGAAAGGGGTGGCGCTGCCGTGGCGCCCATTGGCCGGATATATCCTGACGTGCTGGTGGATGACGCTGTGGACCGCGCCAGGCTGAAGGACCGGATCGCGCAGGACCCCGGCGTCCTTGCTAGGATCGAAGCCGTGGTGCATCCTTTGCTTGCCAAGGACAGAGAGATTTTTCTGGCTGAATTAGAGACTGATATTGCCGTGCTTGACTTCCCGCTTCTGCTGGAAACGGGTGCCGATCGGCTGGTGGAGATGGTGCTGGTCGTGTCCGTGCCCGAAGACGTGCAGAAGCAACGCATTCTGGCGCGTGGGACCATGGATCCGGCCATGTTAGAGACTATATTGGCCAGGCAGATGCCGGACAGCGAAAAGCGCGCCCGCGCCGATGTGGTGATCGAGACGAGAGATATGGAAACAGCCCGCCGTGCCGTGCGGGAGCTCTTGAGAGAGATACGGAAAAATGCGTGAGATCGTGCTGGATACGGAGACTACCGGGCTGGACCCGGAGAGCGGGGACCGGATCGTGGAGATCGGCGCGGTGGAGCTTCTCAATCACATCCCCACCGGGCGCACCTATCACCAGTATATCAACCCGGAGCGTACCATGCCGCAGGAGGCCTTCGAGGTGCATGGCTTGAGCGACGATTTTCTCGCGGACAAGCCGGTATTTGCGGCTGTTGCCCGGGAATTCGTGGAGTTTATCGGCGATTCGCGCCTGATAATCCATAATGCGGCCTTTGACATGAAATTTCTCAATGCCGAGCTGAAATGGACCGGGTTTGCGCCCCTGCCCTGGGAGCGGGCGCTGGACACGCTGGCGCTTGCGCGCAAGAAATTCCCCGGCGCTCCGGCATCGCTCGACGCTCTGTGCCGGCGATTCGGTATCGACAATTCCGGTCGCACCCTGCACGGGGCCCTGCTGGACAGCGAGATACTGGCCGAGGTCTATCTGGAGCTGATCGGCGGGCGTCAGCCCGACCTGGCGCTGAGCGAGCGCCGGGTGGCGGCGGATGCCGTCGGTACGGACGACGACTGGCGCCCCGCGCCACGAACGAAGAAGTTGCCGCCGCGCCTGACCTCCGCAGAGGCCGAGTCGCATACGGCCTTTGTCCAAACCCTGGGTGAGGATGCCCTGTGGCGCAAATTCAGCTAGCGGGCGCCTGGCCCCCCTCCCCCGCGGCGGCACGCCGGGCGATTTCCTGCCGGTAGAGGGCGAGGAAGTCCACCGTGTCAAGATTGAGCGGCGGAAAGCCCCCGTCGCGGGTAATATCGGAGACGATGCGGCGCACGAAGGGAAAGAGCATCCGCGGGCATTCGATCATCAGGAAGGGATGCAACTGCTCTTCCGGCACGTTTTCCACATGAAAAATGCCGCCATATTCGAGCTCCAGCAAGAACAGAGGCTCGCCGCCCTCCTGGTTCTTCGAGCTGATCTTGAACTTGGTGATCACCTCGAACTGATGCTCGGTATTGCGTTTCTTGGCGTCCAGCGCCACCTCGACATTGATCGCAGGCTTGACCTCGCCCTCGACTCCTTTCTGCACCAGCGCGTTTTCAAAGGAAAGATCGCGGATGAACTGGCCCAGAACGCTCATCCTGGGCTGCGCCGGGGCGCCGGCGGCGGCGCCGTTTTCGTTGGGGGCGGCTTCATCGGCCATGGGAAAACTCCTGTAACATGTGCTTCGCGCCGTGCTTAGCAGAGCCGCGCGCGGGCCTCAATGGCGGGTAAGGTCCGAGGGCGGGTGAGCAGGCTTCTTGCCGGGGCTGACTTCGGTAAATTCGGCGTCGATGATCTCGCCCGTGTCCCAGGTCTCGCGGATCCCGCAGCGCGGCCCGTCTTCAGGGCGCATCCGGGCGGCGGTGAAGGTGGCGATATGCACCTTGCCGCGCAGATAGCGGAAGACTGCCCGGCGAACAGGAGGAAACAGCAGCAGAAAACCGATGGAATCGGTAAAAAACCCGGGAGTCAGCAGCAGCGCGCCGGAAAACAGGATCATCGCTCCGTGGGCCAGGGGCTCGCTCGGGTCTTCGAGCGCATTGAAGCTCCGTTGCAGATCCCGAAGGGCGCCGGCCCCCTGCACCCGTATCATCGCGGTGCCGGCAATGGCGGTGATGACGACAATTGCCAGAGTGGGCCACAGCCCGATCGCTCCGCCGATCTGGATGAAAAGGCCGATCTCGATGATCGGAACCGCGACGAAAAGCGCAAAAAGCCACATGGCATCCCCTGCTCATTGCGGGCGTGGACTTGATAACGCCCCTCCTTTACATATGTGCCTGTTGCGCACTTTTCCATCCCGCGCCTGAAACGAGGTACAGAGGTCACATGAATTCCCCCCTTCTTCAGCTTCTGGTGCTTGCCGGCATAGCGATTTTCCTGATCCTGAAGCTCAGGAGCGTGCTGGGCACGCGCGAAGGTTTCGAAAAGCCGGTGATTGCCCAGAGATCGGCACGCCCGGTCGCCGATAGCGGGCATCTCAAGGTGATCGAGGGCGGGCCGGATGCGGATATCGTGGATCATGTGCCCGCTGAAAGCCCCGCAGCCAGGGCCTTGGCCGAGATGAAGGCGGTGGATGAGAGATTCACCGTCGGCGATTTTCTCGCCGGGGCACGGGGGGCTTACGAGATGATCCTGATGGCCTTCGAAGCGGGGGAGCTTGACCGGATCAGACCCTTTCTTTCGCAGGAAGTGTACGAGAGCTTTGCTGCCGCGGTGGAGGCGCGTGAGAAGCGGGGGCTGACGGTTGAGGCGAAGTTCATCGGCCTGCGCGAACTGAAGCTGGTGGATGCCGAGTTCGACCCCGAGACGCGCGAGGCGGAACTGACGGTGCGCTTCGTCGGCGAGCTGACCTCGGTGGTGCGCGACAAGGCCGGCGAGATCGTCGAAGGCAACCCGAACGAGGTCAAGCGCCAGAAGGATGTCTGGACCTTCGCCCGAATCATGGGCTCGGATGATCCGAACTGGCAGCTCGTCGCCACCGGGGGCTGATCCGTGCTGCACGCCGCGATCCTGGCCACGGCGCTTCTGGTCGGGTGTGGGGCTCGGGCGGGAATAGACGATGCAAGCGTCACCATCCTGTCCTTTTACGATCTGCATGGCTGGGAGCAGGACGATCACGCCGAGGCGCTGGCGGTATTCCTCACGACCTGCGCGGCGCTGAACGATCCGGAATGGCGCCCGATCTGCAAGCTGGCAGAAGAGCAGGAGAATGCACGGACCTTTTTCGAGCTGTTTTTCGTGCCGGTACTGATCGAGGATGACAGAGAGCCCCTGTTTACCGCCTACTTCGAACCGGTGCTTAATGGCGCGCAACGCCGGGGCGGGAGGTATCGGTATCCGGTACATTCCCGTCCGCCCGGTATGCGGCGGGGAGAGGCCTGGCTGACCCGGCGCGAGATTTTCGAAAGCGGTGCGCTTGACGGGCTGGAAATCGCCTGGGTGGATGACCCGGTGGCACTGCAATTCATGCAGATACAGGGATCAGGGCGGATTCGCCTGCGCGATGGCAGCGAGATCCGGCTCGGATATGCGGGGTCGAACGGTCACCGCTTTCGCTCGCTGGGCGATACGCTGGTGCGCTGGGGCATCTACACCCGGCATCAGGTTTCGGCCGCGGTAATCGGTGCCTGGGTCCGGCGCAACCCGGTCGAGGGGACCGAGCTGCTCCTGAGCAACCCGAATTATGTGTTTTTTCGTGTGATTGATCGGGTGCCGGCCGGTGCCGGACCGCTCGGTGCCATGAATCGGTCGATCACTCCCCTGCGTTCGCTGGCCGTCGATCCCGAATATGTGCCGCTCGGTGCGCCGGTATGGATCGAAAAGGACGGCGCGGAGCCGCTCAGGCGGCTGATGATCGCCCAGGATACGGGCTCACGGATCAAAGGCGCTCAGCGTGCGGATATCTTCATGGGCACCGGTGAGGAAGCCGGTCGCCGGGCCGCGCGGATCAGTGATCCCGGGCGCATGGTCGTCCTGCTGCCGATCCAGTCTGCCTATGCGCTGGCGCCGGAGGGCTGAAATGCGCAAGCCCCGTCACCTCAGCCCCGAAGAGCGTGCCCTGTGGGAGCGGGTCGCCCGACAGACCGAGCGCCTTCACCAGGTGAGCAAGACTTCGGCTTTGGAAAGGAGGCCTGCCAGGAAAACGGCAAAAAAAGTCTCTGATCCAGCTCAACCATGCTCTGTTCCGGCCTTTCGCATCGGGGAAAAGGCAATGAGCACAGCCCCCGTGCCGGCAGACAAACCGGCGCGCATCGCCATGGATCACAAGACCTTTCGCAAGATGAAAGGCGGCAAGCTTGCCCCCGAAGCCCGGCTCGACCTGCACGGCCATACGCTGGAGCAGGCACATCCACGGCTTGCCGGCTTTATCGAAACCAGCGCCCGGCGGGGGTTGCGCCTGGTGCTGGTGATTACCGGCAAGGGGCGAAGTTGCCGGGACGACGGTCTCTTTCAGTCGCAACCCGGCGTGCTGCGCCGGCAGGTTCCGCACTGGCTCCACACCATGCCCGCGGTGCTGCAGATCACCGAGGCCAGTCGCAAACATGGCGGCGAAGGCGCGCTCTATGTTTATCTGCGCCGGCGACGGAGTTGATCCGCCGATATGTTGGCACTACACCGGAGAGACAAGCCGCAAAGGCGCTGTCAGCGCGAGGAACAGTAATATGGGCAAACCCCTGACCGAAGTTGCCGAAAACAGCTGGAGCTTTTTGCGTGATGCGATGATCACGCCCACGGGATTTCGCGAATACGATGCGCGCTGGCAGTTTCCGGGCGAGATCAACCTGCCCGGGATCACTGCCCTCGGGCTTGGTCTCGGCACCCAGATGCATCGGCGCGGGATCGAGCCCGTGATTGCGGTGGGTAACGATTACCGAGATTATTCGCTCAGCGTGAAAAATGCCCTGATCCTCGGCCTCATGCAGGCGGGCGTGCAGGTCAAGGATATCGGTCCGGCACTCAGCCCCATGGCCTATTTCGCCCAGTTTCACCTCGATACGCCTGCCGTGGCAATGGTCACCGCCAGTCACAACCCCAATGGCTGGACCGGGGTCAAGATGGGCTTCGAGCGCCCGCTGACCCATGGCCCGGACGAAATGGTCGAGCTTCGCGATATCGTGCTCTCTGGCGAGGGCGAGCCTCGCCCCGGCGGTGGCTATGAATTTGTGGACGGGGTGCGCGAGGCCTATCTGGATGATCTCGTGGGTGATTTCCGCATGTCCCGCCCGCTCAAGGTGGTCTGCGCCACCGGCAACGGCACCGCAAGCGCCTTCGCCCCGGAGCTTTTCGAGCGGATGGGGGTGGAAGTGGTGCCGCTTCACACCGAGCTTGATTACACCTTCCCCAATTACAACCCGAACCCTGAAGACATGCACATGCTGCACGACATGGCGGCAGCGGTGCGCGCTTCGGGCGCCGACCTCGCCATGGGTTTCGATGGAGATGGCGACCGCTGCGGGGTGGTGGATGACGAAGGCGAGGAAATATTCGCCGACAAGATGGGCGTGATCCTGGCCCGCGACTTCGCCCGCCTGCATCCGGGCGCGACCTTTGTCGCCGACGTGAAGAGCACCGGGCTTTTCGCCTCGGACCCGGAGCTGAAGGCGCTGGGCGCCAAGGCGGATTACTGGAAGACCGGCCACAGCCACATGAAGCGTCGGGTCAGGGAGATCGGTGCGCTGGCCGGGTTCGAGAAATCGGGTCACTACTTTCTGGCCGGGCCGATCGGGCGCGGCTATGATTGCGGCTTGCGCGTGGCGGTGGAGATCTGCAAGATGATGGACCGCCACCCGGACAGGAAGATGTCGGATCTCTACAAGGCTCTGCCCCGGACATATTCCAGCCCCACCATGTCGCCCTATTGTGCCGATGGCGTGAAATATGAGGTGCTGGCGCGGCTGGTGGAAAAGCTCGAGAAGCTGGGAGCCGAGGGCGGCAGCCTTGGCGGACATAAGATCACCGAGGTAATAACGGTAAACGGTGCCCGGGTGATGCTGGAAAATGGCGGCTGGGGGCTGGTGCGCGCGTCAAGCAATACGCCGAATCTGGTGGTGGTGTGCGAAAGCCCGGAGAGCGAGGAGGAACTCAGGGCGATATTTGCTGATCTGGATGCGGTAATCCGCACCGAGCCGGAAGTGGGTGACTACGATCAGACCATGTAACGGATGCGGATGGCGATTCCCGGACAAAATACCCGCGCCCCTGCGGGCGCGGGCTGATCGAGCCCGAACGCTTCGACCTGAAATCCAGGTCAAAGCGCCGAGAGATATTTCGGATCACGCTCCCTTGCAAAACCCCGGGCCGGATTGTTGCAAACGCATCAGGATTGCTTGCGCCCGGGCGAGAGGACCTCGAAGGACTCGATTTCGCGCCAGGACACCTCGCTGTTGGCGTTGAGGTTGCTCATGGTCAGCTTCCCTTCTTCATCCTCGGAGATGGAGATGACGCGCGAAAGAGGTACATACACACGCTTTCCGGTTGTCAGAATGGCTTTGATCATATTTTGCTCCTTCGGTTGGTGTTATCCATTGTAATGTGTGCCGAAACGATATCCTGATCCGATATCCTGTTGAAGCCCGAATCTCACGCGTCGGGATATTACCAGCCGGGGAGGCGGAAGTCGATTTTCACTCCGGCGGCGGTGCGTCCGGGTTTTCTTCGACAACCGGCATGTCAAAGGCCGGCAGTGCGACCGGGCCGTCGGTGGTAACCGAAATGGCGGTAGGAAACAGGGTTTCCGCAGGGGCGTTGGGCCCGTGTGGAAGAATCAGGGTGAGGATGATTTCACCGCCAGAGCGAGTTACGTCACCGGCCAGCCACGGGCAGCCGGCATCCTGCTGCGACAGCGTTTCGCCCTCTCTTATGGCTGAGAAATCGAAAGCCTCTCCGTCAATGCTCAGGATATCTCCACTGACTGAGACCTCAATAGGTGCGTCGCGACGCATGGGGGAAAGATAGATGATCATTCTGTATCCTCGGGGTGGGGCGTTTCGCTGATACCGGATCGGGGCTGTTGCGAAGCGCACATGATATAAAAGGGTTCCGGGGCTTCGGTTCGGAGCCGTTTCAGCCCCGAGACGAAGTGCTTCAGAACCAGCGGCCAATGGCCGTGACATGGGCGGTAACCGTTCCGGCGTGAGCCGTGAACGATTTCGCGTGGATGGTCGCCATGCTGGCGCTATTACAGTAAAATGTCGGCCAGACGTGAGCGGCATCGTTGACAGACCCGCTCAGGCTGGGCAGGGTGCCGCCGGCAAAATTGGCCGGAAATGTCCAGGTGATGCCGGTCGTGTTGCGAAAGCCGGCGCCGTCAGCCGTATTCACATCGGCAATCGTCACGCTGTGGGTGCAGATCTGGGTCCCGTCTATGAGGCGCACATATTCGCCATTGGCATTCGATCCGCGCTCCATGATCGACGAACCGATTCCCGGTGTCGCGGAAACCGTGCCGACCGCATTTCCGGTATGAAATACCTCGAACCATTCCGAAAAGGTAGGTGCAGAGGTGACGGTCGCCCGAAAGGCCATGGCCGGAGATCCGCCGCGACGAAACGCAAGCTGATTACCGGTGGTGTCAAAAGCCATGAACTGCATCCCGACGCCATAGTTCCATGGCACATCGGTTGCGCCTGTATTCCAGCAGAGAAACCGGTTGACCCCGCCGTTTTGCACGTCATTCAGGCTTCCGCTCAGGATCGTGGGGCGCCTTGAGCCCAGGTCGAAGGGCCCGCGATCTGTCGTCATCCGCAACAGACGCCCGGTCGTGGTGTCAAGGTTGCCGGCCTGCACCGCATCGCCACGAACCGTTCCGTCGGAGGTGCGTATTTCGAGCGCATTTTTCCAGGTGGTGCCATCTGGCGATACCTTGATGTGGAAATCATTGTCGCCGGTAAGGCCCATCTCGGCGTGGCCGGTCCAGTTCGACTGATACAGAAGGGAAGCCGTATCGGTTGTGGTTGCCTTATTGATCTTGAGCTGGTGGCCGTTGCCTTCATGGCTCAGCAGGCTGGCCTCCGATGACAGTGCCAGGCGATTGACCGGATCGGCGGTGGTGTTGATGCCGAGACTCTCGATATTTTGCAGGGTCGGAATCACCTCTTCCCAATTGCCGGACCTGTAGGCGCGCAATTCCGCTTCGGCTTCCCCCCAGGCCAGCCAGCCTTCTTTTGGCGGTATGAAAAGCCAGGCATTGTCGCTCCAGAGCGCCAGGCTGCCCGGGTTTGCCGCCCAGGCTCCGGTTGGAGCGGGCCCGAGGGCGTACATGTCCCCATCTGCCGGGGCGGCGGGCGGTGTCGTTGCGCCAAAGCCCTTCAGGGCCAGCTGTGCGAGACCGTCCAGAAGGCGGAGCGCCTCGTTATGTGTGACATGCTTCTGAGCCTGCGCGGCAGAAATATACGGCAGGTCCAGCCTGGGTGATAATTCGGACATCAAATCCTCCTGAAAAAAGCAATGCGATTTTATTAAATGCGACCTGTTACTTGACTGTTAATGCGCCGCACGATGAAGCGGCAGACAAAGGTCATGGAAATGGCTGGAAACATGGAGGATGGAAGCGCCAAGGGTGTCCGCGCCTGCCCGGAGAGAATCGCGGAATTTGGGAGCCCGAGCTTACAGGACGTACCGGCTGAGATCGGAAGATCTGGCCAGGTCGCCGAGATTTTCCTGTACGAAACCCTTGTCTATCGTGACCACCTCGCCGGAGCGGTCGGGGGCGGTGAAGCCGAGCTCTTCAAACACCCGTTCCATCACCGTGTAAAGCCGCCTTGCGCCGATGTTTTCGACACTTTGGTTCACTTCGGCAGCGATTTCGGCGAGTGCCCTGATACCGTCCTCGGTGAAGGTCACCTCGACGCCTTCAGTGCCCATGAGGGCGGTGTATTGGCGGGTGAGGGAATTGTCGGTCTCGGTGAGGATGCGTACGAAGTCGTCAACGGTGAGGGCGCTCAGTTCGACCCGGATCGGCAGGCGCCCCTGAAGCTCGGGCAGCAGGTCGGAGGGCTTGGCCACATGGAAGGCGCCTGAGGCGATGAACAGGATGTGGTCGGTGCTGATCGGCCCGTGCTTGGTGGAAACCGTGGTGCCCTCGATCAGCGGCAGCAGGTCGCGCTGCACGCCC
Organism: Paracoccaceae bacterium; assembly: GCA_027045905.1. Classification (GTDB taxonomy): domain Bacteria; phylum Pseudomonadota; class Alphaproteobacteria; order Rhodobacterales; family Rhodobacteraceae; genus JAAEUB01. The sequence continues at coordinate 24,969 of JALTZY010000325.1, read as the reverse complement.
TCGCGTGAGACATCGGCGCCGCGGGCATCGGTGCGGGCGCAGACCTTGTCGATCTCGTCGAGAAATACGATGCCGTTCTGCTCCACCGCTTCCAGTGCGGCGCGGGTGACGGCCTCGTCGTCCAGGAGCTTGTCCGCTTCCTCGCTGATCAGCACGTCGTAGCTGTCGGCCACCCGCATCTTGCGCCGGACGGTGCGCCCGCCTAAGGCCTTGCCGAAGATCGCGCCGAGATCCATCACTCCCATCGAGGCGCCGGGCTGGCCGGGGATGTCGAAGGTGGGCATGGGATTGGAGGTATCAACCAGATCAAGTTCGATCTCCTGATCGGCCAGCTCGCCAGCTCGCAGCTTCTTGCGGAACATCTCGCGGGTGGCTTCGCGGGCGTCAGAGCCGGCGATGGCCTCGATCACCCGGTCTTCGGCTGCTCTTTCGGCGCGTGCCCTGACCTCTTCGCGCATCCGGGCACGGGTCTGCAGGATCGCAGAATCCACAAGGTCGCGGACGATCTGCTCCACATCGCGCCCCACATAGCCGACTTCGGTGAACTTGGTCGCCTCGACCTTGATGAAGGGCGCGTTGGCCAGCCGGGCGAGGCGGCGGCTGATCTCGGTCTTGCCCACGCCGGTGGGGCCGATCATCAGGATATTCTTGGGATAGACCTCCTCGCGCAGGTCGGCAGGCAGCTGCTTGCGCCGCCAGCGGTTGCGCAGCGCCACGGCGACGGCGCGCTTGGCATCGCGCTGGCCGATGATGAAGCGGTCCAGCTCCGAAACGATCTCGCGGGGGGTGAGGTCGGTCATTTGGCGATTTTCTCCACGGTCAGATTGCCGTTGGTATAGACACAGATATCGGCGGCGATCTTCATGGCGCGCCGGGCGATCTGCTCGGCATTGCGGTGGCCGTTCATCATCGCGCGGGCGGCGGCCAGCGCGTAATTGCCGCCCGAGCCGATGGCGGCCACGTCATGCTCGGGCTCGAGCACGTCGCCGGCGCCGGTGATGACGTACAGCTCGGCCCCGTCGGTGACAAGCAGCATGGCCTCGAGCTTTTGCAGGTATTTGTCGGTACGCCAATCCTTGGCCAGATCCACGCAGGCACGCTGCAACTGGCCGGGAGTGGCCTCCAGCTTGACCTCGAGCCGCTCGAGCAGGGTGAAGGCATCGGCGGTGGAGCCGGCAAAGCCTACCACGACCTCCTGTCCGCCGGGGCTGAGGCGGCGCACCTTGCGCGCCGTACCCTTGATCACCGTCTGGCCGAGGCTCACCTGCCCGTCGCCGGCCACTGCCACTTCGCCATCCTTGCGCACGGCAATGATCGTGGTGCCGTGCCAGCCGGGGAAATCCGTCTCGCTCATGATGTCCTCCTTGGAGCTTCCGCTTATATGCGGTGCGCGCGCGCACTGACAACCGCTTTGGCTTGTTTCGCCGGATGCGCGCAGCTAGGCTCACCCCATGACCGTGGCGCGCATTCTCAGAACTTATCTCGAAAAAGCCGAGATCCAGCGGGCGCGGGCCGGCAATTACAACCTGATGAACCGGATCAGGTTGGCCTTCGAGGGACAAGGCTTTCGAGTCGAATTCGTGCAAAATACGCTGGAACAGAGACTAAAAAGCGCCAGGCGCAATGGCTACAGCCTTTTTTTCATGGCTGATCCATTTCATGACCGGGCGCTGAATCTGCGCCTGGCCTATTACTTCCCCTTCTGGCGGATCGAAAGCACGAACGAGCGATGGGAATTTGACGTAGCGCTCAAGGATTACGATCCGGCAGGGTTAGATACTGATATTGCCCGAAAATGGGCCGACAGATGGCGTCGATTCCTGTTTAGGAGCGCGACCGCCGATCCGGTGCGCGAAGGCATGGTCTATGTCCCGATGCAGGGGCGCCTTCTGGAGCGGCGCAGTTTTCAGCACGCCTCACCCTTGGAAATGATCGAGACAGTTCTGGAGGAGGACAAGAGCCGAAAGGTCGTTCTGGGCCTGCATCCGAAAGAGGCTTATTCAGAGACTGAATTGGCAGCATTAGAGACGCTTTCTGCAAAGTATGCGCGTCTCTCTGTCATCCGCGGGGGGATGAAGGAGGCGCTGCGGACATGCGACTATGTGGTGAGCGAAAACTCTTCTGTCGCGCTGTCGGGCATGTTCTTCCACAAGCCGGCGATCCTGTTTGCCAAGGTTGACTTTCACCATATTGCGCTCAATGTCGCTGAGGTCGGGGCAGAAGAGGCCTTTGCCCGGGTGGCGGAGTGGCAGCCGGATTTCGATACCTATCTGCATTGGTTCATTGCACTCAATTCGATCAAGGCCGATGCCGAGGATGCAGAGGCGCAGATACTGGCCGCGGTTCGCAGGCATGGCTGGCGGGTTTAGTCGGGAGAGCATCCAGATTGGCAGGAGAAAAGCAAATGGCTGAGCAACAGAAATCGGCACAGGGGCCGTTGGCCGGAATACGGGTGCTGGACCTGTCGCGCATCCTGGCCGCGCCTTTCGCCACGCAGTATCTTGGCGATCTTGGTGCAGATGTCATCAAGATCGAGCGTCCCGGGCGGGGCGACGATACCCGCGCCTGGGGGCCGCCCTATGTATTGGGGAAAGACGGCAAGCCCACCGGCGAAAGCGCCTATTACCTCTCGGCCAACCGCAACAAGCGCTCGATTGCCATTGACATGGCCGACCCGGAGGGGGCTGAGACCATCCGCCGGCTGGCGGCGAAATGCGATGTGCTGGTGGAGAATTTCAAGGTCGGGGGGCTCGCGAAATACAGGCTGGATTATGAATCGATCCGCGCGGTCAATCCTTCGATCATCTACCTTTCGATCACCGGATTCGGCCAGACCGGCCCCAATGCCCACCGCCCCGGCTATGACCTACTGGCGCAGGGTGCAGGCGGCATCATGAGCCTCACCGGAGAGCCGGAGGGCGAGCCGATGAAGGTGGGCGTGGGGATCGCCGATATCATGTGCGGCATGTATGGGGTGAGTGCCCTGCTGGCGGCACTTCTGCACCGCGAGCGCACGGGTGAGGGGCAGCATATCGACGTGGCGCTGCTCGATACGCAGATTTCCTGGCTGGTGAACGAGGGGGTGAATTACCTGCTCTCCGGCGTGGCCCCGAAGCGGCGCGGTAACCAGCACCCCAATATCGTGCCTTACCAGGTGTTCGAATGCGTTGACGGCCATGCCATCGTTGCAGTCGGGAACGACGCACAGTTCGCCCGCTTCGTCGATCTGATAGGTCTGCCGGAGCTGGCCCATGATCCGCGCTTCATCAGGAATAGCGACCGGCTTGTACATCGCGAATCGCTGATATCGCTGCTGGCTGCTCGGATCAGGGAAATGCCCAGGGCCGAGCTTGTCGCCGGCATGGAGCGTGTGGGCGTGCCGGGGGGCGAGATCAATACCATTCCCGAGGTTTTTGCCAGCGAGCAGGTTGCGGCGCGCGAGATGAAAATCTCGGTCGATTATCCCGGCAGTGCCTCCGGCAAGGTCGATCTGATCGGCAACCCGGTCAGATTCAGCCGCACTCCGGTCAGCTACCGCCGCCCTCCGCCTCGCTGCGGAGAGCATACGGAGGAGATCCTGCGGGAACTTCTGAGGGAAGGGTGAGAGATACGAGAGCGGCAGATCGCGATCCCGGCCTTTGGTCACGGGCTTCTGTGCCAGGTATTGCGAAGAAGCGGGACTTTCAGGGTTCACATGCGTGAAAAGCATGCTACCATCCGGCTTTATATCGTTGTATCCGTTTCGGATTTGCCGGAGATTTCAGCCATCCGAAACATCAGATCTGAACCAGGGAGAACAAGATGAAGTTCAGCAAAATTGCAGCCTTGACCGCTATGCTGGTCCTCGGAGCATCGGGTGCCGTCGCCCAGCAGCAGCAGTTCGTATCGATCGGTACCGGCGGGGTTACGGGCGTGTATTACCCGACCGGCGGCGCCATCTGCCGTCTGGTCAACAAGATGCGCAAGGAAACCGGCATCCGCTGCTCGGCCGAATCCACCGGCGGGTCGATCTACAACATCAACACCATCCGCTCCGGCGAGCTGGAATTCGGTATCGCCCAGTCCGACTGGCAGTATCATGCTTATAACGGCACTTCGAAATTCGAGGAGCAGGGGCCGTTCACCGACCTGCGTGCGGTGTTTTCGGTGCACCCGGAGCCGGTGACCATTGTCGCCCGTGACGATAGCGGGATCACGAATCTGCCCGATCTGCGCGGCAAGCGGGTCAACATCGGTAATCCCGGCTCGGGCACCCTGGGCACCTGGGAAGTGATCGAAAACACCATGGGCTGGAGCCGTGACGACCTGGCCTTGGCGGCGCAGATGAAGTCGTCGGAAACCTCTGCTGCGCTTTGCGACAACAAGATCGATGCCTATTTCTGGCTGGTCGGTCATCCGTCGGCTCTGACGCAGGAATCGATCGCTTCCTGCCCGTCGCATCTGGTGAATGCCTGGACGCCGGAAATCGAGCAGCTGGTCGCCGATACGCCCTATTATCGCCGTGCAGTGATCCCGGCCGGGATGTATAACAATGACGAAGATATCGTGACCTTCGGTGTCGGTGCCACCTTCGTTACCCGCGCCGACGTGCCGGAAGATGTTGTTTACACGGTGGTCAAGGCGGTCTTTGACAACTTCGACCAGTTCAAGAAGCTGCACCCGGCCTTTGCCAACCTGAAGCCCGAGGAAATGATCCGCGACAGCCTCTCCGCCCCGCTGCATCCGGGTGCGGTCAAGTACTACAAGGAGCGCGGCTGGATGTAACCGGCCCCCATGCGAATCGGGCTGGCGACGCCTGTCGCCAGCCTGTCCGCAGGAATATCGGCATGCGGCAAACGCGGCCACAGATCATAAACATACGGAATATGGCGCAGCGGCGCGGGGCGGTATGCCACGGCCGGAAGCGCTGAAAGGACAGGTGATCGCCATAAGGCCATGTGCACCTGTTTACAGGGAGGAAACCATGTCAGGGACAAATGCGTCTCGAGCCGAAGGCGTGTCGAAAGCCGAGGAGCTTGCGGCCGAAGTGGAGACCGGCGCGCGCAATCCGCAGGGGTGGCAGCGCGGGCTGATACCGATAATATGTCTTGTCTGGGCGCTTTACCAGCTTTACATCGCATCGACCCTGCCCTCTGACCTCACGGTTGCCACCGGCATCAAGTTTTTCCAGTTCATCGGCAATCTCTCGATTTCCCGCAAGGTGCACCTGATGTTTGCGCTGGTGCTGGCGATCATGTCCTACCCTCTGTGGAAAAAGGCCAGCCGCACCACGATCCCGGCCTATGACTGGGCGATGATCTTTCTCGGTGCCGGGACGATCCTCTACATGATCGTGATGGACGGCAATATCGCCAACCGCGCCGGAGATTTCTCCCACCCGCAGGTTCGCATCGACATGATGGTCGCTGTCGTCGGGCTGGTGGTGCTCGCCATTTCCGTCTTTCGCTCGCTGGGCCTGCCGCTGGTGGTGGTTGCGGGCATCCTGATGGCCTATGCCTTCATCGGCGGGGGCAACTGGGGCGGAGCTTCCTTTACCAAGGGGATCTGGCACTTCTGGATGCAGGAAGAGGGCGTGTTCGGCAAGCCGCTGGCGGTGTCCACCCAGATGATCTTCCTCTTCGTTCTGTTTGGTGCGATTCTCGAGAAGGCCGGGGCCGGAGGTTATTTCATCAAGATAGCCTTTGCCCTGCTTGGCCACCTGCGCGGCGGTCCGGCCAAGGCGGCGGTGATCGCTTCCGGCATGTCCGGGCTCTATTCCGGCTCTTCGATCGCCAATGTGGTGACTACCGGCACCTTTACCATCCCGCTGATGAAGCGCACGGGCTTTCCGGCCGAAAAGGCGGGCGCGGTCGAGGTGGCCGCTTCGACCAACGGTCAGCTGACCCCGCCGGTGATGGGGGCCGCGGCCTTCCTGATCGCCGAGTTCACCGGGGTCGAATACACGACCCTGATCAAGCACGCGCTGGTTCCGGCGCTGGTCAGCTATATCGCGCTGGTCTATATCGTCCACCTTGAGGCCTGCAAGCTGGACCTCAAGGGCCTGACCAGGCCGCCTTCCTCGCTGACCTTCCTGCAGAAGCTCGCCGGCACCATCGGCGGCTTCATCGGCGTCGCCCTGCTGATCCTCGCGGCCAATTTCGTGATGACCCTGATCGGCCCCTATCTGCCAGGAACCAGCTTCATGGCCGCGGCGCTGCTGGCGCTGGCCGCCTATCTGGTGCTGCTGTGGCTCGCTTCCCGCCGCCCGGATCTCGAGCAGGACGACCCGGAGGTGCCGATCACCGAGCTGCCCAAGGCCGGTGAGACGGCGATGACCGGTCTCTACTTTCTGTTGCCGATCCTGATCCTGCTCTGGGCCATCCTGCCGACGCCGAACAAGCTCTCGCCGGCGCTCTCTGCCTTTTATGCGTGCCTTGCGATGATCTTCATCGCTCTTACCCAGCACGCGCTGAAGGGCATCTTCCGCGGCAGGCCCAATATCGGCGCGGACCTTGCCCGCGGGCTCAAGGACACGGTCGAAGGCATGATTGCCGGGGCGCGCAACATGATCGCCATCGGTATCGCCACCGCAGCGGCAGGCATCATCGTCGGGGCGATTTCGCTCACCGGCGCCCATGCGATGGTCGGCGCGCTGGTCGAATATCTCTCGGGCGGCAATCTGCTGATCATGCTGATTCTGGTGGCGCTGATGTCGCTGATCCTCGGCATGGGTCTGCCGACCACGGCCAATTACCTGGTGGTCTCGAGCCTTATGGCGCCGGTGATCGTGGCGCTGGGCGCCAAGTCGGGCCTGCTGGTGCCGCTGGTCGCGGTGCACCTGTTCGTGTTCTATTTCGGCATCCTCGCCGACGACACGCCCCCGGTGGGTCTTGCCGCCTATGCGGCGGCGGCGATTTCGCGCGGCGATCCGATCAAGACCGGCCTGCAGGGCTTCGGCTATGACATCCGCACGGCGCTGCTGCCCTTCCTGTTCATCTTCAACACCGACCTGTTGCTGATCGACGTGGGGCCGATGAAGGCGATATTCGTCTTCGTCATCGCGGTGATCGCGATGATGCTCTTTGCCGCGGCGACGCAGGGCTGGTTCATCACCCGCAGCCGGGCATGGGAGACGGTGGCGCTTCTGCTGATCGCCTTCACCCTGTTCCGCCCCGGCTTCTGGCTAGACATGGTCTCGCCGCCCTTCGAGACCCGCTCCGGGGCCGAGACGATCCAGCTGCTTGAGGAACTGCCCGAGGGAGAGATTATTCGCCTCAAGCTGGTGGGACCGGATTTCGACGATCCGGATCGCATGACCCAGACCAATATCGAGATCGAGCTTGGTGTTCCCGGCGGCAGCGGCGAGGAGCGGCTGTTCGACGTGGGTCTCGACGCGATGGAAGAGGATGGCAGGCTGGTCTTCAACGGCTTTGCCTGGAACTTCCCCGATGCGGCCCTGAAGAAGCGCTTTGACGAGGAGTTCGACACGCTTGATCCCGACAATCCGGTGGTGATCGAGCAGATCCTGACCCGGCGCGACCGGATGCCCAAGGAAATCTTCTACATTCCGGCGCTGCTGCTTCTGGGGCTTGTGATCATGCTGCAAAAGGGCCGGGCGAGGAGCTCCGGTCCGGCAGCCGCCTGAAGGAGGAAACCATGAGCAAGAACGTACTTCTGGCCGTCGATCTCAATCATGAAAGCTCCTGGCGCAAGGCTCTGCCCGAAGCCGTCTCCATGGTGACAGAGGGCGGAACCCTGCATGTGCTGACGGTGATTCCCTCCTTCGGGACTTCTCTGGTCGGCTCGTTCTTCCCGTCGGATTTCGCCGACAAGGCCGAGGCGGAAGCCAGAGCGGCCCTTGCCCGCCTGGTGGCGCGGGAGGTGCCCGAGGGAGTGAGGGTTGAAACTTCTGTCGCCCACGGCACGATCTACAGGAAGATCATCGAAACGGCGGATGAAATGGGTGCCGATCTGATCGTCATGGCCGCCGCGCGCTCGGAAATGCAGGATTATCTGCTCGGCCCCAATGCCGCCCGGGTGGTGCGTCATGCGAGTCAGTCTGTCTATGTGGTGCGGGAGTAAGACACGCTCGCATGGAGCGCCTTCAAGCGCCGCCCGACACCGGGCGGCGTTTTTCTTCGGCAGGTAATTTTACCAATTGATAAAATTTTTTGCCTGTGGCAGATTTGCGCAAAACAGCCAAGGGAGGCTCCATTGTCACAAGATGCTCACGCCCCCGGCATCGCGTCCGGGCGACTCACAGCGGAGGAATATGTGGCCAATTTCGCCGATCTGCACCCGCCTCTGAGTGACCACGAGGCGCTGGTAGCGGCAGACCGTTGCTATTTCTGCCATGACGCGCCCTGCATGGAGGCTTGTCCGACCACGATCGACATCCCGCTTTTCATCCGCCAGATCGCGACTCACACCCCGGAGGCTGCGGCGCGCACCATCCTGACGCAAAACATCCTCGGCGGTATGTGCGCCCGGGTCTGTCCGGTGGAAACGCTTTGCGAAGAGGCCTGCGTGCGCATGAGCGCCGAAGAGCAGCCGGTAGAAATTGGCCGCCTGCAGCGCTTTGCCACCGACCGGCTGATGGCCGCCGGTCCCCAGCCCTTCGAGCGTGCCGCGTCCACCGGCAAGCGTATCGCCGTGATAGGTGCCGGGCCAGCTGGGCTCAGCTGCGCGCACCGGCTGGCCATGTATGGCCATGAGGTGACGGTTTACGATGCCCGTTCCAAGCCCGGCGGGCTCAACGAATTCGGCATCGCTTCCTACAAGGCGGTGGACGGCTTTGCCGCGCGCGAAGTCGAGTGGCTGCTCGGCATCGGCGGCATCACGCTCGAGCTCGGCAAGGCGCTGGGCAAGGATCTGAGCCTTGACGCGCTGACCGAAGAATATGACGCGGTCTTCCTCGGTCTCGGCCTCACCGATACCAACAAGCTCGGTATCCCCGGCGAGGAACTCGAAGGCGTGGTGGACGCGGTGGACTGGATCGCCGACCTGCGCCAGGCCGAAGATCTCTCCACCGTGCCGGTGGGCAATGACGTGGTGGTGATCGGCGGCGGCATGACCGCGATCGACGCCGCGGTGCAGGCAAAGCTGCTGGGCGCCGAGAGCGTGACGCTCGCCTATCGGCGCCGGCGCGAAGATATGCCCGCGTCCCGGTTCGAGCAGGACCTTGCCGCCTCCAAAGGGATCTGTCTGCTGTTCAATGCGACGCCGGCGGAAATCCGCGGCGAGGGCGCCGTGGCCGAGATCGAATTCACCCGCACCGGCACCGATGCGCGCTTCACGCTCACGGCCGACCAGGTGATGAAGGCCATCGGCCAGAAGCTCGGCGCGGCACTTGGGCTCGAAACCGACGGGCGCAAGATCGCCGTGGACGGCACCGGGCGCACCTCGCGTGAGGGCGTCTGGGCCGGCGGCGACTGCGCCTCGGGCGGCGAAGACCTCACCGTGACGGCCGTGGCCGAGGGCCGCGACGCCGCCGAAGACATTCACGCAAAGCTGATGGGGGAGGGCTGAGACATGGCTGACCTGACGACCGACTTCCTGGGCATCAAGTCCCCGAACCCCTTCTGGCTCGCCTCCGCCCCGCCCACCGACAAGGAATACAACGTGCGCCGCGCCTTCGAGGCCGGCTGGGGCGGTGTGGTCTGGAAGACCCTGGGCGAGGCCGGCCCGCCGGTGGTCAATGTCTCCGGCCCCCGCTACGGCGCCATTCACGGCCCCGACCGGCGGCTGCTGGGGCTCAACAATATCGAGCTCATCACCGACCGCCCGCTGGAAGTGAACCTCGAGGAAATCGCCCGGGTCAAGGCCGACTACCCGGACCGCGCCCTCGTGGTATCGCTGATGGTGCCCTATGACGAAAAGGCCTGGCAGGAGATTCTCGCCCGCGTCGAGGAGACCAATGCCGACGGGGTCGAGCTCAATTTCGGTTGCCCCCACGGCATGGCCGAGCGCGGCATGGGCTCTGCCGTGGGCCAGGTGCCCGAATATGTGGAGCAGATCACCCGCTGGGTGAAAAAGCACTACCAGCGCCCCTGCATCGTCAAGCTCACGCCGAACATCACCAATATCCTCGCCCCGGCCCGGGCGGCGAAAAACGGCGGTGCCGATGCAGTGAGCCTGATCAACACGATCAATTCCATCACCTCGGTCGATCTCGACAACATGGCGCCCGAACCCACCATCGACGGCATGGGCACCCATGGCGGCTATTGCGGCCCGGCGGTCAAGCCCATCGCCATGAACATGGTCGCCGAAATCGCCCGCAGCCCCGACACGGCCGGCCTGCCGATCAGCGGCATCGGCGGCGTCACCACCTGGCGCGACGCAGCCGAATTCATGGCGCTGGGCGCGGGCAATGTGCAGGTCTGCACCGCCGCCATGACCTATGGCTTCAAGGTGGTACAGGAGCTGATCTCGGGCCTGTCACAGTGGATGGACGAAAAGGGCTATGGCAGCACCGCCGATTTCGTCGGCGCAGCTGTCCCGAAGGTCACCGACTGGCAGAACCTGAACCTCGATTACGTCACCAAGGCCGAGATCGACCAGGACCTCTGCATCAAGTGCGGCCGCTGCTACGCCGCTTGCGAAGACACATCGCACCAGGCCATCGCCATGGGCGAAGACCGCACCTTTACTGTCAAGGACGAGGAATGCGTGGCCTGCAACCTCTGCGTCAATGTCTGCCCGGTTGAGGGCTGCATCACCATGCGCGAACTCAGGCCCGGCGAGCTGGACCCCCGCACCGGGATGACCATCCCCGAGGACAAGCGCACCTGGCTTCAGCATCCAAACAACCCCGGTGCTGATCCGCTGGCCTGCATTGTCCGGGGCCAGTGAAGAGCGGAAACGCCCCCTCTTCATCTTTCCCCAAATACTCCGGGGGAGCGCGAGGGGGCAGCGCCCCCTCGCCTTTCATGGCGCGAGTCCAATCCCGCGCAGGACGATCTGCCTGACCGCCGCCTTGGCCTCGTCCCACTGCGCATCGCTCAGCGGCTCGCCGCCATTCAGCGTTTCGATCTGATGGCTGAAATCCGCGTAATGCTGGGTCGTGGCCCAGAGCATGTAGAGCAGGTGGCGGGGGCTGACCGGAGCCATCTTGCCCTCGTCGATCCAGCGCTGGATGACGCTCATGCGCCCTTCGGTCCATTCCGCAAGCGTGGTCTCCAGATAATCCTGGATCACCGGGGCGCGGTGCATCACCTCTGCGGCCCAGACCTTTGAGCCGTCGCGGTGGCGGCGGCTGATCTCCATCTTGGCGTCGATATAGGCGCCGATCCCCTCGGCGGGGCCGTCTGCCTCGTCGAAGCTGCCGGCGGCTTCCAGCCAGATGTCGAAGATTCGCTGCACCACCCGCCGATAGAGCGCTTCCTTGGTCGGGAAGTAGTAATGCAGACTGGCTTTCGGCAGGCCGGCCATATCGGCGATCAGCTGCATGGTAGCGCCGCCGAACCCGGCCTCGGCAAAGACCTTTTCCGCTGCCTCGAGGATCACCCGCTCGCGGGCGCGGCGGATTTCCTTCTTGGTCAGGGGGCGGGCGCTGTCTTCCATGGCCGGGCTTCCGTGATCGGGTCCAGAAACTTGTTGACCGTATGGTCAGGTTGTGATGTTCTCTCCTTGACCATACGGTCAGGAACTGACCGGATGCAAGAGGCGCAAACGCCCGGCCGAAGGAACATGGGAGAGAGACATGGCGACCCCTGCAGCAAACATGAAAGTCAATGGCGACCGCCTTTGGGACAGCCTGATGGAAATGGCGAAGATCGGCCCCGGCGTGGCCGGTGGCAACAACCGCCAGACCCTGACCGATGCCGATGGCGAGGCACGCCACCTGTTCAAGAGGTGGTGCGAAGAGGCGGGGATGACCGTTTCCGTCGACTCCATGGGCAACATGTTCGCCATGCGCGAAGGCACCGACCCGGACGCGCTGCCGGTCTATGTGGGCAGCCACCTCGACACCCAGCCCACCGGCGGCAAGTATGACGGCGTGCTTGGCGTGCTCGCGGGGCTCGAACTGGTGCGCAGCCTCAATGACCTCAACGTGAGGACGAAGCACCCCATCGTCGTCACCAACTGGACCAACGAGGAAGGCACCCGCTTCGCCCCGGCGATGCTGGCGAGCGGCGTCTTTGCCGGGGTGCATACCGAGGACTGGGCCAAGGATCGCGTGGATGCCGAGGGCAAGCGCTTTGGCGACGAACTCAAGCGCATCGGCTGGGAGGGTGATGAGCCCGTGGGAAGCCGCAAGATGCACGCAATGTTCGAATACCACATCGAACAGGGGCCGATCCTCGAGGCCGAAGACAAGCTCATCGGCGTGGTCACCCACGGCCAGGGGCTCAGCTGGACTCAGGTAACCGTCACCGGCAAGGAGGCGCATACCGGCTCGACCCCGATGCCTATGCGCCGCAATGCAGGGCTCGGCATGGCGCGGATGCTGGAACTGGTGGACGAGATCGCCTGGTCGCACAAGCCCCATGCGGTGGGTGCCGCCGGGCATATCGACGTCTATCCCAACAGCCGCAACGTGATTCCGGGCAAGGTGGTTTTCACTGTCGATTTCCGCAGCCCCGAACTCGAGGTGATCGAGGACATGGAGCGCCGCTTCGCCGAAGGCGCGAAGAAGATCGCCGAGGAGATGGGGCTCGAAGTCGAGATGGAGAAGGTCGGCGGCTTCGACCCGGTGACCTTTGACGAAGGCTGCGTCAGCGCGGTGCGCAACGCCGCGGAGCGGCTCGGCTACAGCCATATGAACATCATCTCGGGCGCCGGCCACGATGCCTGCTGGATCAACAAGGTCGCTCCGACCGCGATGATCATGTGCCCCTGCGTGGACGGGCTGAGCCACAACGAGGCCGAGGAGATCAGCAAGGAATGGGCGACCGCCGGGGCCGATGTGCTGATGCATGCGGTGGTCGAGACCGCCGGGATCGTCGAGTAAGGCCGGGCGGGAGCGAGGGGCCAGCCACTCGCGCTCCCCGGAGTATTGCTCGAAAGATGAAAGGCAGGAGGGAGATGCAAGTCTGGCTGCGGCAGGGTCTTCTGGCGGTCGCTCTTCTTGCGGCAAGCGTGGGGCGTGCCGCTCCCGTGCCGGGGCATGACTGGGACTGGCAGCTGGGTGAGCCGGTGCGCCCGCCCGCGGGAGTCGCGGTTTTTGATACCGATCCGGATATTGTCGGCCGGGCATTGATTGACCGGCTGAACCGGGCCGGGATTTACACGATCTGCTATGTATCGGTGGGGACGGTCGAGAATTACCGGGAGGATGTCGATCGTTTTCCCCCGGAGGTGGTGGGCAAGACCTATGGCGACTGGCCGGACGAGAAGTTTCTGGACATTCGCCGGCTTGATGTGCTTCTGCCGCTGATGCGGGAGCGTTTCGAGCGCTGCCGGCAGTGGGGCTTCGATGCGGTGGAGCCCGATAATCAGGACGTTTATGCAAACGACAGCGGCTTTCGCATTTCGGCGCGCGAAAATGTGCGTTACCTCAAGGCGCTCGCCGACATGGCGCACGGCATGGGGCTGGAGGTCGGTCAGAAGAACGTGCCGGAGCTGACCGAAGAACTGGTGGATATGATGGATTTTGCCATCACAGAAAGCTGCTTTCAGGATCGCTGGTGCGGCGATGTCCAGGCATATGTCCGTGCCGGCAAGCCGGTATTCGACGCCGAATATACCGACCGGGCGATCAACTGGGACAGGGCCTGCGCAGAGGCCGCGCGGCGCAATATCTCGATGATCCTCAAGGATCGTGATCTGAATGCAGGGCGCAAGAGCTGCAACGAATAGGGAGAGAAAGACATGGCCGACAAGGTTATCAGAAACGGAACAATCGTCACCGCGGACCTCACATACAAGGCCGACATACGCATCGAGGATGGCAAGATCACCGAGATCGGGCCGGACCTGAAGGGCGACGAGGAGCTGGACGCCACCGGCTGTTATGTGATGCCGGGCGGGATCGACCCGCATACCCATCTCGAGATGCCCTTCATGGGCACCTATTCCAGCGACGATTTCGAGAGCGGGACGCGGGCGGGGCTCGCCGGCGGCACCACCATGGTAGTGGATTTTGCCCTGCCCAATCAGGGTGAGAGCCTGCTTGATGCGCTCAAGCGCTGGGACAACAAATCAACCCGGGCCAATGCCGACTATTCCTTCCACATGGCCGTGACCTGGTGGGGCGAGCAGGTGTTTGACGACATGAAGACCGTGGTGCAGGAGCGCGGCATCAACACCTTCAAGCATTTCCTCGCCTACAAGGGCGCGTTGATGGTGAATGACGACGAGCTGTTCGCCTCTTTCAATCGTCTGGCCGAGCTTGGGGGGACGGCGCTGGTCCATGCCGAGAACGGCGACGTGGTGGCCGAGCTCACCGCCAAGCTGCTCGCCGAGGGCAACAACGGCCCCGAGGCACACGCCTACTCGCGCCCGCCGCAGGTGGAGGGCGAGGCCACCAACCGTGCCATCATGATCGCCGACATGGCGGGCGTGCCGCTCTATGTGGTGCATGTTTCCTGCGAGGAGGCGCATGAAGCGATCCGGCGCGCGCGGATGCAGGGAAAGCGCGTCTGGGGCGAGCCGCTGATCCAGCACCTGACGCTGGACGAGAGCGAGTATTTCAACAAGGACTGGGACCACGCCGCGCGCCGCGTCATGAGCCCGCCGTTTCGCAACAAGCAGCATCAGGACAGCCTCTGGGCCGGCCTGCAGAGCGGCAGCCTGAGCGTCGTCGCCACCGATCACTGTGCCTTTACCACCGAGCAGAAGCGCATGGGGGTGGGCGATTTCTCCAAGATCCCCAACGGCACCGGCGGGCTCGAAGACCGGATGCCGATGCTGTGGACCCATGGGGTGAATACCGGACGGCTGACCATGAACGAATTCGTCGCCGTGACCTCGACCAATATCGCCAAGATCCTGAACTGCTACCCGAAAAAGGGCGCGATCATGGTCGGCTCGGATGCCGATATCGTGGTCTGGGACCCGCAGAAGGAAAAGACCATCAGCGCCGAAACCCAGCAGTCCAATATCGACTACAACGTGTTCGAAGGCCACAAGGTCAAGGGCTTGCCCCGCTTCACGCTGACGCGCGGCCATGTGGCGATCCACGACGGCGAGGTGCGCACCCGCGAGGGCCACGGTCAGTTTGTCGCCCGCGAGCCCAACGCGGTGGTGAACCGCGCTCTTTCCACCTGGAAGGAGCTGACCGCGCCGCGCCCGGTCGAGCGCACGGGTATTCCGGCAACGGGGGTGTGATGGTGAGCCAGCCTGTTATCAGGGCCGAGAATCTCGACCTGACCTTCCAGACCAATGACGGTCCGGTGCACGCGCTCAAGGGCGTGGACCTGACCATCAACAAGGGCGATTTCGTGAGCTTCATCGGCCCGTCCGGCTGTGGCAAGACCACCTTTCTCAGGGTAGTCGCGGCGCTGGAGCATCCGACGGGGGGCAGCATCAGCGTTGCCGGGATGAGCCCGGACGAGGCGCGCCGCAAGCGCATGTATGGCTACGTGTTTCAGGCCGCGGGCCTCTATCCCTGGCGCACGATCCGTGGCAATATCAAGCTGCCGCTCGAGATCATGGGGATGCCAAGGGACGAGCAGGAGGAGCGGGTAGAGCGGGTGCTGGCGCTTGTGGACCTCAAGGGCTTTGGCAAGAAATACCCCTGGCAGCTTTCGGGCGGCATGCAGCAGCGCGCTTCCATCGCCCGGGCGCTGGCCTTTGATGCGGAGATCCTGCTGATGGACGAGCCTTTCGGAGCGCTTGACGAGATCGTGCGAGATCACCTCAACGAACAGCTTCTGAAGCTCTGGGCGGCGACGGACAAGACCATCGGCTTCGTTACCCACTCGATCCCCGAGGCGGTGTATCTCTCGACCAGAATCGTGGTGATGAGCCCTCGCCCGGGCCGGATCACCGACGTGATCGAAAATCCGCTGCCACGCGAGCGGCCGCTGGATATCCGCGATACACCGGAATTTCTCGAGGTTGCGCACCGGGTGCGCGAGGGCCTGCGGGCGGGACATGCCTATGATGACTGAAACGACCTTCCTGCGGCCCGGGGGGCTTTGGACGCCCTCCGCCCCCCGGAGCCACACCGCCTTTTGGGCAAGGTGGCGGCACCTTTCACCTTTCACGGCCATCGGCTCTCCAGCCTGTACCGCGTCACCATCCTGCACGCCAACCCTTTCATCTTTCTTAAAATACTCAATAAAGATGCGCGAAAATTCTGCGGGAGGATTTGAGTATTTATTGAAAGATGAAAGGCAGGGACGGGCGGATCCAGATGGTGGAGGAATTCAATGAAGTCGGTGCTTCCGATTCTGACCGTGGTCGCGGCCATTGTGGTCATGTGGTATGCTGCTGCCATTGGCATGAATGTAAAATGGGCACGCGAGCAGGCGGCGCGCCAAGGGGTCGAGCTCGGCTTTACCGAGCTGGTTGCCGATACCTGGAGCCAGGACCGTCCACGCTTGCCGGCACCGCATCAGGTGCTTGAAGAATTGTGGAACTCCACCGGTGCCAAGATACTGGCGGGAAAAACGTGGTCCAAGCGCAGCCTGATATATCATGGCTGGATTACGCTCAGTGCTACACTTGCGGGTTTTGCCATCGGTTCGCTTGCGGGAATTCTGCTGGCGGTGGGGATCGTCCATAACAAGGCGATGGATATGAGCGTCATGCCTTGGGCGATTGCTTCGCAGACCATCCCCATTCTGGCGATTGCGCCGATGATCATCGTGGTGCTGAATTCGATCGGCATTCAGGGGCTGATCCCCAAGGCGATCATATCGGCCTATCTCAGCTTCTTTCCGGTCGTCGTCGGCATGGTCAAGGGACTGCGCGCACCGGGGCGCGAGCAGCTTGATCTGCTGAAGACCTACAATGCCAGCGGTGCGCAGACCTTCTGGAAGCTGCGTCTGCCTGCTTCGGTGCCTTACCTTTTCACCAGTCTCAAGATCGGCATGGCCGCTAGCCTTGTCGGGGCCATTGTCGGCGAGTTGCCCACCGGCGCCATTCGCGGGCTCGGGGCGCGGATGCTCACCGGCAGCTATTACGGTCAGACCATCCAGATATGGAGCGCGTTGTTTGCCGCGGCGATCCTGGCCGCTGGTCTGGTGGGGATCATCGGCATGATAGAGAAGCTGATGCTGCGGCGCATGGGGGTGAGAACATGACTTGGGTCGTGCTTGCCATAATCGTCTGGGCCGGGGCCTGGTATCTGAATACCCGGCTGGCCAACGGCCCGCTGGCCGAGACCCGCGCGGTGAAGCTGGCGGTACCGGCGATTTTCGGCCTTACCCTGATCGTGGTCTGGGAGCTTCTGGTACGCGGGTTGAACGTGCCGCCGGTAATCCTGCCCCCGCCCAGCGCCATTGCTGCCAAGTTTGCAACCTCGATCCCGATCCTGTGGACCGATTTCGTACAGACCTTCGTCAAAGGCGCGCTGACCGGTTATATCATCGGCTGCGGCTCGGCTTTTATCGTCGCGATCCTGATCGACCGTTCGCCCTTCCTGCAGAAGGGTCTGCTGCCGGTGGGCAATTTCATCGCTGCCCTGCCGATCATAGGCACCGCGCCGATCCTGGTCATGTGGTTCGGCTTCGACTGGCAGTCCAAGGCCGCTGTGGTGGTGGCGATGGTATTCTTTCCGATGCTGGTAAACACCATGCAGGGACTGGCCGATACCGACCAGATGCAGCGCGACCAGATGGCGACCTGGAACGCCTCCTACTGGCAGACGCTTCTGAAGCTGCGCCTGCCGGCCGCCATGCCGGCGATCTTCAACGGGCTCAAGGTCGCTACCACCCTGGCTCTGATCGGTGCCATCGTTGCCGAATTTTTCGGCAGCCCCATCAAGGGAATGGGCTTTCGCATCTCGACAGAGGTCGGAAGGCAGGCGCTGGACATGGTCTGGGCAGAAATTACCGTGGCGGCTCTTGCCGGGTCTGCCTTTTACGGTATCGTTGCCTTGATGGAGAAGGGGGTCACCTTCTGGCACCCCTCACAGAGAGGCTGAGATTGTCAACAACCAACTGGGAGAGAAAAGATGATCAAACATGCAATGGGCGCACTGGCCGGGCTGGCCTTTTCGGTATCCGGGGCGCTTGCGGGCGAAGACGTTACGCTGCAGCTCAAATGGGTGACCCAGGCGCAGTTCGCCGGCTATTATGTGGCGCTGGAGAAGGGCTTTTACGAAGAAGAGGGGCTGGACGTGACGATCAAGCCCGGCGGCCCGGACATTGCGCCGGTGCAGGTGCTCATGGGCGGGGGCGCCGATGTGATGATCGACTGGATGCCCTCGGCGCTCGCCGCGCGCGAGAAAGGATCGCCGGTGGTCAATATCGCTCAGCCTTTCAAGCGCTCGGGGATGATGCTCACCTGCCGCGCCGACAGCGGCATCAAGACCCCCGAGGATTTCCCCGGTCATACGCTGGGCGTGTGGTTCTATGGTAACGAATACCCGTTCCTGAGCTGGATGAGCAAGCTCGGCATCCCCACCGACGGCTCCGAGGGCGGTGTGACCGTGCTCAAGCAGGGCTTCAACGTGGACCCGATCCTTCAGGGTCAGGCCGATTGCGTCTCGACCATGACCTACAACGAATACTGGCAGATCATCGACGCGGGCCTGAAGCCCGAGGATCTGGTGACCTTCAAGTACGAGGATCAGGGCGTGGCGACGCTCGAAGACGGACTCTATGTGCTCGAAGACAATCTGAACGACCCGGAATTCGCCGATCGCATGGTGCGCTTCGTGCGCGCCTCGATGAAAGGCTGGAAATGGGCCGAGGAGAACCAGGACGAGGCGGCCATGATCGTGCTCGAATACGACGAGACCGGCGCCCAGACCGAAGCGCATCAGAAGCGGATGATGGGCGAAATCGCCAAGCTCACCGCCGGCTCCAATGGCGAGCTGGACCCGGCCGATTACCAGCGCACCGTCGATACCCTGCTGGGCGGTGGCTCGGACCCGGTGATCACGAAGGAGCCCGAGGGTGCCTGGACCCATGCCATTACCGACAAGGCGTTGCAATAGAGCGGGGAAGCGCACGGATCAGAGGGGTCGCGCCGCCATGCGCGGCCTCTTTTTCCTCGGGCTGTCCGAGAAAACAGCTGCTCGAAACTACAGGTCGGGACTATAGCCAAGGGTATGGCAAAGCTCGATATAGGATTCGCTGCTGCGAAAGCCATCCATCGTCTTTTCGTCCATATTCAGGCGGGGACGTGGAGAAATATGCCTGCCCTTGCGCCCTGAATCGCCGGACAGGGTAATGGCGGAAAACAGATCCGGAAAATCGTCATTGTATTCAAGCTGCAGGATTTCGCAGATCCGCTGCATCTGCTTTCCCGGATCCTTTACGAAATCTTCGTATTTCATGACCGGCAAATCCCTGTAGCGGGATAGAAACGCAAGATACCTGCGGGAAAATTCCTCGACCGAACCGGGTGAGAAATCAATCCAGTCATTGCGTTTCATGCTCGCAAAAACATCCATGGGGTGACGTATGGTCACGAGGGACCGGAGAGGACAGGCGGCAGAGAGGATGGACAGCAGATCCGGGCGCTCGGGTATCTCCGATCCGACCATGAAAAGGCCGTGATTGTGCTCGCGTAATACGAGCCGGAGCCCGTTCCTGTGTGCGGTACGGTATATGACTTCGATCCCGGCCAGGAAGATGGAGACCCGGGTTTCGACATCTGCCGGGTGCGAAGCGAATTTGGCCAGGCCGATCAGGTCGGTGGGGACGAAGGGATGGGAATGGGCAAGCGGGCTGAACGGATCTACCTCGCTCAGCAGGTTGACATTCGGTTGTGCCGCAATACAGCGGGAGATCAGGGTTCCGCCGGTGCAGGCCAGGTGATGAATGGTCCTGATGGGGGGCCGATTGTGCCTGTGGGCCCGTTCGACAGCCTTCCGGCATTGCTCGAGCAGGTTTGGAAGCTTGTTCAGGGAAGGCGCCTGTTCGGGCTGATCCGGCCTGTTTTCTCCTGGTGGCGAAGCGTCCTTCAGCGCCTTAAGAGCTTTGCGGATTTCTGTCTCAAAGCCTTGCCAGGCCTTTGCATCAGTCATCCGCGGGGGCCTCCTTGCCGCCAACAGCCGGAATGCCGAACTCCCCGTCCTCGTCCGCTGTTTCTGCCGGGGGCAGTCGGAGCATTTCGAGATAGGCGACAGCGGCCTCCAGGCGGGCCGTCAGACTCTGGAGCAGGGCATCCTGCGATTCCTTCGTATCGAGGAGTTCCTGATAGGACGCTCGCAGATCCTCCAGATCTGCCTCCCGCAATGCCTGTGTGCGCAAGGCCAGGGCCAGATTGTCCTGCAGGGCAATCCTGTCGGATCTTGCGATTTCCAACTCTTGCTGCTGCTCCTGGATGCGCTCGAGCTGTAGTTCCTGTTCGTCTGCGCACTTTTCTTCCAGAGCGTTCAGTTCCCGGTGAAGGGAGTCGTTTTCCGATTCAAGCACTTCAAGCCGTGTTTTCGATCGTTTGAGTGCCTGAAGCGTACCATCGAGCTCGGATTTTGCCTTTTCGAGCTCTGAACGGCATGTGGCGGCATCTTTTGCGGCCTTGTCCAGATCGTGTTTCAGCTTCTCGATATCCTCTTGCCGCTGTCTGGCCTTTTGCGCGAGTTCGTCGCGCTCGCCCCGGAAGCGGCTGATTTTCTGGTCCTGCTCCCTGATCTGTGTGGCCTGCTTTCCGGTCTTTTCCGTGAGTTGGGATATTTTCGCGTTCTGCCTGCGTATTTCTTCCATGAAAGGAGAACGCTTATAATAGCAGACCGGGAGATCCGGGTCCGCATCGTCGCGTGCAACCAGATCAAACAAATGGGCAGCAAGCAGTTCGGGGATGGCGGCGCCCGAGGGCATGTCCCGGTAAAGGGCCAGTGCGGGCTGGCGGAGGAACAGATGCGCGAAACGTGCGAGCTGCCCGGTTTCGGCGAGGCGCTCCAGTATGGGCAATTCCTCGCCCGGGATGTCGAGTATCAGAACATGCTTGTCCGTTTTGCTTCCGGGCAGGGCCTTTTTCAGAAGTGCTGCAAGGTCTATCGTCGCGCAGTCGATACTGCGTTCGATGCGAAGGTTTGGAAAGAGGCGGCTCAGACCTGAAGGTTCGTGCAGGCTGGAATAGGCACTGAGATTGAAAATGTGAAAGGGCGCCGTGCCTGATGTCTGGTGCAGGGCCTTCGGCAGGAAGGAGACGCGTTTATTGTCCTGAGCCAGGCGTTCCAGTTGCGGTTGCCGGTCGGGGAGAGGCTCGAGCAGGAAGACACGCTTTGCTCCGCTTTCCAGACATGTGTCGGCCAGAGAGCCCGACCCAGCCCCCATGTGCAGGATCGTTCCGACAGGAAAGGAATCCCCCATGCTGGCGATAAATGGCCTTATGAATTCATCCATTTGCCCGTACCCGTCGCAGCAGGTCACCGATTTTTCGCAAAGGGGCGGTCAGGCGCATGGAGCGGGAATTGAAAATCCGCTCTATTTCTTCCCTGGAGCGGGCCAGCTCTGCTTGCACTTCTGCCAGTACCGCCTCCTTGTCCCTCAGGTCCCGGATCTGATCCTGAAGCACTTCCAGGCCCTGGTTGAGCTGCTTCAGGCGCTGTTCGAGCAGATAGACGGTCCTGTCTTTTTCGGCATGTGCTTCGGAAAGTTCCTTTTGCAGGATATCCAGCTTTTCGCGCTCCAGCAGGCGCTCGGCTTCGTGCGCTTTCCTGGCTTCTGCAAGCTCGGTTTCCCGTTTCGCCAGAACGTCCTTCAGCTGGTTCAGAGACGCAACCCGTTCGGAAAGGGCTGCATGCAATTCTCCCAGCTCCGTCTCCAGCTCCGCGCGCGCGGCCCGCTCGGAATCGAGCGCTTGTGCGGTTTCGTCGTACTTCTGTCGAAACTCCTCCAGTTCCGCGGCACTTTCGGAAAGACGGAGGTTGAGAGCCTGGATTTCGGACTGGAGCGCCAGATGCGAAGCAGCCGTTTCCTGCTCCAGGGCTTCGATGCGTGCCTGCCATCCCTTTTCGGCGCGCTGTCTGCTCTCCAGGTACAGCGAAAAGAGACCATCCGCGTCAAATGTCGGCGGGCTTTTCCCTCCGCCGAGATCCAGCATTGCCGCGGAAAGCTCTTCGGCCAGCCGTTGTGCGGAAGGATCTTCTTTCAGGCAAAGCCTTGCAAGAAGTATGCAGGTCGGGTCGATGGGATCGGGGCCGTCTTTCTGCGTGGCCTCCTCGGCAGGAACATGAGGTGGAGCCTGCAGGCCGATCGCGGCAGCGGCACGGTCGGGAAAATGCTGCACGGAATTCGCATCAAGTACAATGGTGCGCGACCTGTTCCTGCGCTGAAGGGCGAGAATCTCCCGGACCTCCTGCTGCCATTGCGAAAGTGCGGATATTGGCGGCGTGCCCTGTTCGATCGCTCTGGCGACTTCATTTTCCGCCGAGCCGGCCACCAGAAGCAGCTTCGCGTCCGGCGTCGCTCCCGCCGCTCCCGCAAATTCTTCCAGGCTGTTGAAAGATATATGCGCCTCGCTTTGCGAACCACCTGAAAGTCCTGAAAGCAATGCGGCCGAGGCAGGACGGCCTGCCCCGGCAGACTGCCAGATCAGCAATTTCGGTACATTGTCGCCGCTGGTTTTGTCGGGAGCTTTTGATGGGGTCACTCTAGTTATGCTCCATCTTCCTCGGACATTTTGATTCCTGCTTCGGATTCAAAGGGTAACAATGCAATTGGCGCTGCTTTCCGACACCATAACCCATCAACCGGGATTTGCAACAAGCCGGACAGACCCATTTACCGACATTCCGATCCGGCATGGGGTATCCGGGCCGAGGCCGGGGGCCGCTGCCCTCCGGCGGTGTTCCGCGCGCCGTATTCATGACTTTTGGAATATCGGATAATCCGTGATAGGCTTGAATGGCGGATCGGGGGGATTCTCAGGGGAATTCGTGGTGCGCAGATGGCTGTCTTGTACGAGAGAATGAGAAAGCGATGGCAGGGAAGCTCAGGCGGGGCGGCGGCGTTTCTTTCCGTACTGGTGGTTTTTGCGGCTGCAGATGAAAGTATGGCAATGGCTCGTCAGAAAGACCGCCCCGTGATCGCCTTGTCCTGCCCGGAGCAAGTACCCTCATCCGAAGTTTTGTGCCGCGAGATGATTCAGGCGCTGGCCAGGGCGATGCCGGATGTGACGATCCGCCCCCTGCAGGCCGATGATATCTTTGTCCCCCGGGTCGGCGATCTTGTCCTGAAGCTGCTGGTGGACGACCTGTCGGACTCGGGTATGGAAGGGCATCTGGAATGGAAGACTTCCACGGTACGGGAGAGTGGGCCCACCGTGCGCCTGTCGGTGATGGACAGGGCGCTTTCTCCTCGTTTTTTTCGGCAGTTCGCCGATGCGCTGATCCGGGAAACGTCGCAATTTCCGATTCGGATCCGGGAATGATGACGATATTCCGAATCGGAGGATAGGAGAACAGCATGTATAAATCCGATCTTACCCGGATGCCATTTTCTGCTTTGAATCATTCGGCGGGCAAGGCCGGCTCCGGTCCGGTCATGGCCAATATTGTCGAGACTGCCGATGCGCCGGACGGGATTCCCACTCCTTATACGATCTCGGTGGGCGATACGTTCAGCGGAACCATCGGGGTATCGGACACCATGGATCTGGTGGCTATCGATCTGATTGCAGGTCAGACCTATGTGATCGAGATGACGGGTCAGCCCAGCGGCAATGGTACTCTGAGCGATCCCTATCTGTGGATTTTCGACAGCCTTGGCGCAGCGGTTGCGGATGATGACGATGGCGGCCTCGGCCTTGAAAGCCGGATCGTCTTCACGGCATCCACAACCGGAACCTATTATATCGGTGCCGATGCCTTCAACTCGACGCAAACCGGCACCTATCAGGTGAGCGTTACCCCCTATTCCCCTCCTGCCGATGGTACTCTGGATGACTTGGCAGGTTATCTCACCGATGGGTACTGGACTCATGTGGGCGAGGCCCGCCGCAGCTTTGACACTTCGGCATCCAATCAGATCACCGTCAATCTGACCGCTCTTACCGCCGATGGTCAGCAGCTGGCCCGCTTCGCCCTGGAGGCATGGGAGGCCGTGGCCGATATCGAATTCATCGAAACCGGCGGCACGGCCGACATTACCTTTGACGACAGCGATAGCGGAGCCTATTCGAACTCAACCACTTCCGGCAATACGATCCTGTCGTCGACCGTGAACGTGTCCGCCGGCTGGCTGACCAGTTACGGATCCCAGATCGGGAGCTATTCCTTCTCGGCCTATATTCACGAGATCGGTCATGCGCTGGGTCTGGGCCACCAGGGTCCGTATAACGGCACGGCCACTTTTCCTTACGATGCCCAGTACGGCAATGACAGCTGGCAGATGTCGGTCATGTCCTATTTTTCCCAGACCGAGAACACCACCACCGGAGCCAGTTATGCCGAACTGATTTCAGCCATGATGGCCGATATCGTCGCCATTCAGGAGCTTTATGGCGCAGCGGGGGCAGGATCGGCTACCGCAGGCGATACGAACTGGGGCGTCAATTCCAATCTCGGCAATTATCTCGACCTGGTTTTCGGCGAAATAGGCGGAGGCACCGATTCGCCTCTGGTTGCGGATAACACCCCGATGGCCTTTACCCTGTATGATCAGAGCGGCATCGACACGATAGATATCAGTACGCTGGGTGGTGCGAATCGTATCGACATGCGTGCCGAGCATTTTTCGGATATTGGCGGGCTTGTCGGCAATGTCGGGATTGCGCGCGGTACCGTGATCGAAAACGCGGTCGGCGGCTCCGGAGACGACTGGATAATCGGCAACGTCGTGGCGAACGAGATCAGCGGCGGCGCCGGGAATGATACGCTTGAGGGCGGTGCGGGTTTTGATACGCTTCTGGGGGGGTCTGGCAATGACGTGCTTGACGGGGGCGATCATGCGGACCGCCTTGAGGGCGGAGACGGTTCGGATC
>JALTZY010000324.1:739-1963 GCA_027045905.1 Paracoccaceae bacterium | reverse complement strand
GATCCAGACCTACACCGGCAAGCGTTTCGATTTGCTCGATATCGACATCGAACAGATCGACATCTTCGACATTGCGCACGCGCTTGCGAACACCTGCCGCTTCGCCGGGCATTGCCGTACGTTCTATTCCGTGGCGCAGCATTCCATTCATGTTTCCTACCTGGTGCCACAGGAGCATGCCAGAGTGGCGTTGCTGCACGACGCAGCAGAAGCCTACCTGACAGACATCCCGGCGCCGTTCAAGCGCCTGATGCCTGACTACCAGGCAATCGAGCAGCACGTCTGGAGTGCCATCGCGCGGCGTTTCGACCTGCCGAACGAATTGCCTGCGGAAGTCAAACATGCCGATCTCGTTGCGTTGGCCACAGAGCGACGCGACCTGCTCAAGCGAACAAACGACCGCTGGCCAATGCTGGATGGCGTCAGCTCAGACGCCGCCATCCGCACACCCGTATCGCCGGATGCAGCCAAAAGAGCGTTCCTGCGCAGATTCGGCGACCTGCAACCCAGGTGGGCCGAATCATGACGACCATCATCGGACTCGCTGGCCGCGCACGCACGGGCAAGGACACCGCAGCCGCCTATCTTGAGGATATGTTCGGTTTCGAGCCTGTTGCCTTCGCAGCGCCCATCAAGACGGCTATCGCAGACTGGTTCGACCTCGATGCGCGACACCTCGAAGGGGACCTCAAGGAAACGCCGTTGCCGGACATCGGAAAATCACCTCGCCAGCTGTTCCAGACGTTGGGCACAGAGTGGGGGAGACAGCTGGTGCACCCGGATGTATGGATCTACGTCATGGATGCCTGGCTGCACCGCCTGGAGCGCGAATACTTCGCCCAGGGCACGTACCTGGTTGGCGTCGTGGTGTCAGATGTGCGCTTCGACAACGAGGCAGAGTGGGTCCGCCGGCGTGGCGGCCTGCTCATTCACCTGGAGCGTGCCGCGGCGCCGACCGTGAGCGCGCACGTCAGCGAGTCCGGCGTCACCCGCACCAACTGCGACATCCTCCTGCGCAACGACGGCACCATCGACGAGCTTTACGAGAAGCTGCACGACATCGTAATGGCGCAACTTGGAGTCACCTGATGGAAGCCCACTGCGACCCGACATTCGAGCGTGTCCTGCGCCTTGAAATCCGCGAGCGCGGCTGCCGCTGCTGCCTGCGCCGCGTAGAGCTTAGCACTGGCGAGCTGCGGTGCGGCAGAGGCAAGCGTTTCCCGG
>JALTZY010000324.1:0-729 GCA_027045905.1 Paracoccaceae bacterium | reverse complement strand
CGGCCTGCCGCGGCGAGCGTGGCGGCTTCGTCCTGGATGAGGAGACGTAAATGAACACCCAGTGGACGGAATACGAAGACGACGCACTCCAGGGGCTTCCACACCTGGCCCAGCTGCTCTATCTGCGGGTGCTTAGGCGCCATGTTGACTACGAGACCGGCATTGTCGGCCGCTATCGTCGCATCTCCTATCAGATGATGCGTGAAGTGCTCGAGGTGCGGCGTCCAAGCCGCAGCCCTGTAACCGAGGAACGCATCACCACGAAATCCCTGCGTGTGGCTATCGACCAGCTGGAAACAGCCGGACTGCTGAGGAAGCTGCCAAAGTCTGATCGCCGTGGTCCGCAGGAGTACATGCTGATCAAAGCACCAGTAGGCGCAAATTTGTTAGATGAATCAGGTGGTATAGGGTTGGTCTGTCCGCGCGAAGTAGGGCAAAAGAAGGGCAAAGGAAGTGGGGCAGAAGAAGGGCAAAGCGGAAACGTAGTAATCATGCGGTCCGCACAAGGTTATCCACATGTAAGTGGGGCAAAAGAAGGGCAAAGGAAGTGGGGCAGTCCTCTGTTAGAAGAAGATCAGAAGAAGAAGATCGCCGCGCCTGTGGATAACTCGCAAGCGGAATTCAGCCTTGGCCAGGCGCTCGAGATGATGGTGGAGGCCGGAGCCAGGCCAAGTACCGTCACCAACCAGAAACACCGGGCCTGCATGAAGGCCATGCTGGATATCGGCG
>JALTZY010000323.1 GCA_027045905.1 Paracoccaceae bacterium | reverse complement strand
GTGATGAACGAGCGCGGCAACGTTATCGGCATGATGCCGCATCCGGAAGACCGGGTGGAGGCGCTGCACGGCGGCGACGAATGCCTGCCGCTGTTCCTGTCCATCGTCGAGGAGGTGGCGGCATGAGTGGGGTCATCCACCGTTTCCACCGCGCTGACCACTTCCCTCCCGAGTCATTGCCGGGCCTGTCCCGGCAATCCAGGGCGTCTTGCTCCAGAGGGGATTTTGAGCGGCTTGAGTGCTGCTCACACCGAGGGGAGTGTGTCTCTGCCCATCCCGGTATTGCCAACGCATCTACCCATCATGCACGCATGAGCCTGCGGCCCCTGGATGCCCGGGACAAGCCCGGGCATGACGTGGTGTTGGGCTCCGGGCATGACGTAGTAGTGGGAACCGGGCCTGTCGCAGAGGTTAATGGCGTCTCGATGATGGAAAGGCGCGCATCGGCAGCGAGGGGGATGGTGGCATGAGCGGGAATGCGGCCAGCAACGCGCCGGTGAACGAGATCGACATCACGATCACGCCGGAGCTGGTGGCGGAGCACGGGCTGAAGCCCGAAGAATACGAGAAGATCCTGCAGCTGCTGGGGCGGGAGCCGACGTTCACCGAGCTTGGCATCTTCTCGGCCATGTGGAACGAGCACTGCTCCTACAAGTCGTCCAAGAAGTGGCTGCGCACCCTGCCGACGGAAGCGCCGTGGGTCATTCAGGGACCGGGGGAGAATGCGGGCGCCATCGACATCGGCGATGGGCAGGCCATCGTGTTCAAGATGGAAAGTCACAACCACCCCTCCTACATCGAGCCCTACCAAGGGGCGGCCACGGGCGTGGGCGGAATCCTGCGCGACGTGTTCACCATGGGAGCGCGACCCATCGCTGCGGCCAATTCCCTGCGCTTTGGCAGCCCGGAGCACTGGAAGACGCGGCACCTCGTCTCCGGCGTGGTGGCGGGCATCGCCGGATACGGAAACTGCTTCGGCGTGCCCACCGTGTGCGGCGAGGTGAACTTTCACGCGCGCTATGACGGCAACATTCTGGTGAACGCCTTCGCCGCGGGGCTGGCGCGGGCCGACCGCATTTTCTACTCCAAGGCAAAGGGCGTCGGCCTGCCGGTCGTCTATATCGGCGCCAAGACGGGGCGCGACGGCATCCACGGCGCCACCATGGCCTCCGCGGAGTTCGGCGAGGACGTGGAGGAAAAGCGCCCCACGGTGCAGGTGGGCGATCCGTTCACGGAGAAATGCCTGCTGGAAGCCTGCATGGAGCTGTTCGAGAACGATTGCGTCATCGCCATTCAGGACATGGGCGCGGCGGGGCTGACCTCCTCGGCGGTGGAAATGGGGGCGAAGGGCAACCTCGGCATCGAGCTGAACCTCGATGCAGTGCCGCAGCGCGAGGAGGGCATGACGGCCTACGAGATGATGCTCTCGGAGAGCCAGGAGCGCATGCTGCTGATCCTGAAGCCCGAGAAGCGCGAACTGGCGGAGCGGATCCTTCACAAGTGGGAGCTGGATTTCTCCATCGTCGGCAAGACGACGGACGACCTGCGCTTCAAGGTGTTCCACAAGGGGCGGCTGGTGGCCGACCTGCCCATCAAGGAGTTGGGCGACGAGGCACCGGAATACGACCGGCCTTGGGTGGAACCGGAAACGCAGCCGCCGTTGAAGCCGGAAGACGTGCCGGCGCCGGAGGACTACAACGAGGCGCTGCTGAATATGATCTCCTGCCCCGACCTGTGCTCCAAGCGCTGGGTGTACGAGCAATACGACTACCTCGTGCAGGCGAACACGGCGCAGATCCCGGGCGGGGACGCGGCGGTGGTGCGCGTGCACGAAAACGGCAAGGCCATCGCCATTTCCTGCGACGTGACCCCGCGCTACGTGGAAGCCGACCCGTTCGAGGGCGGCAAGCAGGCGGTGGCGGAGTGCTATCGCAACCTTTGCGCCGTGTTCGCCTGCACGAGGT
>JALTZY010000322.1 GCA_027045905.1 Paracoccaceae bacterium | reverse complement strand
CGGCCGTGGCGCCCAGGGGTGCGTAGATGTCTCCGGTCGTCAGCCGGTGGACCGAGAGCGCGTGGATGATGCGGAGCGCCATGGGCTTGTACGCCGGCCGGGTGAAGGCCTGCTCGATCCGGGACTCCAGAACCTGGCCGCAATCGATCACCGCCTTGATGTCCGGGACGGCGCGGAAGGAGGGATTCTCGCGCAGGTTCGTCCAGTAGCCGTCGTAGGCGATGAGACCGGGCTGGTCCTCCGGCACCTCCTGGTCGAGCAGCTTCTCGTAGGCCCGCGACAGGGTCTTGAGCACCTCGCGCTTCTCCACCGCCGTGACGCGCTCGAAGGTGTCGATGTAGTCGGGATGAACCGGAAAGAGGCGGACGAACTCGTCCATCCGCTTATTCATGCGGCTGTTGAACTTGGCTAAAGGCGTGAGGTATTCGCGGATCTTGGCCCGCTGCTCACCGGTCTTCTTGAGCAGGCGCTCGGCGACGAAGAACTTCACGTCCCTGCGGGCGATGAGGATCCGCTCAAAGCGGTCCTTGATTCGGCGGATGCCGTCTGCTGCACCCAAGAGGCTTTTGGGGACCTCCTTCCCAGATTCGCCGAGCGCCCCGGCGTAGCAGATGTGGTCCAGGGCGAAGGTGCGCAGCGCCGGGCGCAGGTGACACACGGTGTTCAGGTACCGGTTGTCTCGGAAGTGCACGAGCCGCTGCGACGAAACGGTGCGCTCGGTGACGTCGTCCCGGGCACGACCGTGGTAGCGGATACACAGCCTGAGCCGGCGGGCGAACGCATTGGCAACGGTGCGGAAGATGGCCCCATCGGGCCGGCGCCTGCCGATGGGGGCGTGCCGCACCCGGCTCGCCAAAGCCTCTGCTCCGCCCGGCACGCGCCGTAAGAGCTCACGGATGCGCTGCCGCAGGGGCTGGATCTCGGGGGCGATTAGCCCAGGTTCAACCTGCTCCAGGAGCCGCTCGACCGCAAGGAGCGCAATGAGCTCGTCGGCGCCAAACCAGAGCCCCGGCAGCTCCCAGGGATCCTCGCCTTCGGCCGGTCGGTAGACGTAGCAGTGAAGGCCCCGTTCCCAGACCAGGGGGGCACCGAGAAAGTCGCGCAACTCCGTGATCACGCGCCGCACCGTCGCCCGCGAGCACTCCAGGCGTGCCATGATTTGGGCGAGCGTGACACCGTAGCGGTGGTTCGCCTGGAGAAGGTTGTACCGCCTTGACGATACGCTCAAAGCGGTCCACGCTGCGGGGCTCCCCCTCCTCCCCCGACCCCGACCGCGGGTTGCGGACGAAGCCAACGCTTCACGCATGTCCCCTGCGCGCCACGCGGCAGGCTCCGCCGCGGGGTTGTCCAGCGGCATCCCCTCCCCGAAGGCCGACGCCTTTGGTGGCCGAGACCGTATCCAACCACATGCAAGGAGTATGTGTCCAGCACTGAGAGGCTTGTATTGGGGGCCTTCTAGCGCCGTGGCGCCACCCTTTCTCCTCACCGATTCGGAGAGATGTCGCGAGCCCTCTGGGCAGGACCTCCCTGGCCGGTCGTCCGGAGCCTCGCGTCCGGGCTTCCCCAGTTCTGCGTCGCTTGGGGTCCGTGCCCACGCAGGCGGGGGCATCTCAGCGACTGCGTGGACGGCGTGCAAGCACTCGTCCACTCCCCATGTAGCAGCACCGAGCCCTCCACGCCCCGGAGGCCTGCGGCAGGTCGGCCCGACCTCACGTCGGGTTGCGGTAGCACCCAAACCCCTCATCGTCGGCGAAACTCAGCTACCACATCCCCGTCCCTCCCTTCGGATCGGTACTCCACCCTGATCCTACAAGCGATAGAGGGAGTCTCCTGAGATTCATTACTAAAACCTACATAAATAAAGCGACATGGATTCACTCCATGGCATAGCGGCAATCGGGGGCGCGGAAGAAGCTCTTCACCTT
This sequence comes from Paracoccaceae bacterium, assembly GCA_027045905.1. Taxonomy (GTDB): domain Bacteria; phylum Pseudomonadota; class Alphaproteobacteria; order Rhodobacterales; family Rhodobacteraceae; genus JAAEUB01. The sequence goes on along the minus strand of JALTZY010000322.1, from coordinate 41 downwards.
CTCCGGCATCCGTTGCAAGGCACGCAGTGCAGCAGCCACCA
>JALTZY010000321.1 GCA_027045905.1 Paracoccaceae bacterium | reverse complement strand
GCTTTTAGAAAACATTTCTTCCTGCCTTGATGTAAGTCATCGCGTTGATCGCCTTGCCGTTCACGCGAATCTCGTAGTGGAGGTGAGATCCGGTGGAGCGTCCGGAACTCCCCATAGCACCAATCTTGTCGCCGCGCGAGACCCTTTGGCCCTCCCGGACGTAAATGGCGGAGAGATGCGCATAGCGGGTTTCGATGCCGAATTCGTGGCGGATGGTGATCAGGCGTCCATAGCCCGAGGACCAGCCGGCCTTGATCACCACCCCGTCGGCGGTGGCATGGATCGGGGTGCCCAGGGGGGCGGCCATGTCCATGCCCTTGTGCAGGCGCCCGCCGCGCGGGCCGAAGGGGGAGGACAGCCGGTAACTGGCCCGCACCGGCGTGGAGAAGGGCAGCTTGTCGGCGGCGATGCGGTAGAGGTTGAGGCGGTCGATCTGGTCGAGGATCATGTTGGCACGGATCACGTCCGGGTCGGGGGGGGATTCGTTCATGGCCGAAAGCACCAGAGGCTCGAGCGGACCGCCCTGGCCGGAATAGCCCTTGCGGACCTGTTCGAGGATCGATTCGACCGACATGCCCGAGGCGCGGAACATCTTGTCCAGCGGTTCCAGCGAGATCGACACCGCGTCTTCTAGCTGGCGGAAGATCTGATCGTTGCGCTCTTCGCGCAGGCGCTGCTCAAAGATCATCGCCCGGGCGAATTCCTCGGCCTCGGCGGCGCTGGCGGCCATCCGGTCGCGCTCGGCGGCGGTGGTTTCGAGGGCGGCGGTGAGAAAGCCGATCGTGCTGCGCAGCTCGGCGTCTGCGATCAGCGGCGTGGCGGGGGCGCTGGCCTCTTCCTCCTCTTCTTCGGCCCGTTCGGCGCGGGCTTCGGCCAGGATCTCTTCCAGCGAGCCGCGGGCCGCATCGCGCTCTTTCATGGTGCGGCGCAGGGTCGCCTGGATCACGTCGATGCCCGTTTCCAGTTCGCGCCGGCGGTCTTCGCTGGCCAGCAGCGCCGCCTGCATCTCGCTCACCTGCGCCAGCGCCAGATTGAACCGCTCCTGGGCAGCGCGCGCCTCGGCGGCGCGGGCATCGCGCTCGGCGGCCAGCATCTGCAGGCGCTCTTCGTAGAGGCGTTGTTCGCGCTCGGCGCGCTCGCGTATGTTTCCCGAGCCGATGGAATCCATCAGCAGAATGGCCGTGGCGATGATGGCCCAGGAGACGAACAGCACCGATCCCGCCCAGGCGACCGCCTGACCCAGCGGCGTGAAGCGGAAAAACCGTGTGCCGTCATCGGAGCGCAGGAAAAGCCGCTTTTCCGGCAGGAACCGCGACAGCGCGTGATCCAGCCTGTCTGTCAGCGTTCTGTACAAACCCATGTCCCCAGTTTCATCCCCGTTGCCCGTCTTGTCGCGCAGGCATTGCCCATGATGTACAGGGGGGCAAATGGCGGCGCAAGAATTTTGAGGTGTTTCAGGCGATTTGCTTCCCGGGGCGGCGGAAACCTGCCAATGTCCGGCCTCTCGGAATGGGCGCGTCTGAAGTATCAAATCATGAAAAGTTCACAAAAGTTCCCAAAAAGTTCTTTACAGCGGGTAGGAAATGTGAGAACAAGGCGGCAACAAATCTCCGGTGCCCGGGAGAGCGCAGGAGGAGAAGCAGGAGAAGCAGGAGAAGCAGGAGGAGAAGATGTTGCAGGAGATCAGAGCCGCCTTCGAACGCAGCCGCGCGACCATCTGGCAGGATATCGTCGGGGCGGCGGCGCTTCTGGTGCTGCTGCTCGGGGCGCTGTATCTGCCGGGCCTTGCCGGGCTGTCGTGACCGTTTGCCTCGCGGATTTCCGGGCCGCACCTCTGTCCCGAACGGTGCGTGTGATCGCCTGTCACCGGGGTGGGCCTGCCTCGTCCCCCCTCCCGGAGCCTGACATCCGCATGACTTGCCGCCGCCTCCGCCATGGAGCGCGGCGGTTTTTTCTCTCCCTCTTCGTC
>JALTZY010000320.1 GCA_027045905.1 Paracoccaceae bacterium | reverse complement strand
GACGTTGACCGTACGCCTCCTGCCTTCGCGGTTTTCCCCATCTGTCATGCCCGGGCTTGCCTGTCCCCGGGCTTGTCCCGGGGATCTGGGCATCCAGGGCGGCTTGCTGAAGCGGTGGCGTCTTGTCATTTCCGTCTTGGTAAAAAACCACGCCAGAGGTTTACGCCCTGGATTGCCGGCACAAGGCCGGCAATGACGGGAAAGGCCAGGAGTGAGGCGGCATGAGCGTGACCGTGCGATTCGCGCCCTCTCCCACGGGGCACCTGCACATCGGCAACGTGCGCACCGCCGTGCTGAACCGGCTGTTCGCACTGAAACATGGCGGGCGGTTCATCCTGCGGCTGGATGATACCGATAAGGAGCGCTCGCGCGAGGAATACGCGCAGGCCATCATAGAGGATCTGGAATGGCTGGGGCTCAAGCCCGATGCCATCTTTCGCCAGAGCGAGCGGCTGACGCTCTACGAGCAGGCGGCGGAGAGGCTCAAGGCCGCGGGGCTGCTGTATCCCTGTTACGAGACGGAGCAGGAACTGGCGCTGAAACGCAAGGCGCAGCTCATGGCGGGGCGGCCGCCGGTGTATGACCGCGCGGCGCTGAAGCTGACGGAAGACGCGAAGCGGGCGCTGGAGGAGGCCGGGCGCAGGCCGCACTGGCGCTTCCGGCTGCCGGAAGGGAGCGTCACCTGGGAAGACGCCGTGCGCGGGCCGGTGGAGATCGATCTTTCCACGCTGTCCGACCCGGTGCTCATCCGTGAGGACGGGAGCTTCCTCTACACCCTGCCCTCGGTGGTGGACGACATGGACATGGGCGTCACGCATGTTATCCGCGGCGATGACCACGTGGTGAACACGGCCGTGCAGATCGCGCTGACGCGGGCGCTGGAGGGCAAGCCGCCAGCTTTCGCGCATCACGCGCTGCTGCGGGCGAAGGACGGCGGGCCGCTCTCGAAGCGGCTGGGGAGCCTGGGCGTGCGGGATTTCGGGGAAAAGGGGCTGGAGGCGTTCACGGACATGCAGACGCTGGCGGAGCGGTTCGATTTGTCGAAGCTGTCGCGCGCGCCGGCGCGGTTCGACGAGGAGGAAATGCTGGCGCTCAATGCCGACGTGCTGCACCAGCTACCGTGTGAAAAGGCGCTGCCGCGGCTGGAGCGGTTGGGCATGGCGCTTGACTGTGAGGAATGGGAAGTGGTGCGGGCGAACATCGGCCTGCTGAAGGACACGGCGGACTGGGAGCGGGTGCTGCACGGAAACATCGAGCCGCCTTCGCTTTCGGAGGAAGACCGGACCTACGTGCGGCAGGCATTGGAACTGCTGCCGTCGGCACCGTGGGACGCCAACACGTGGAAGACGTGGACGGAAGCACTGAAAGCCGCCACCGGGCGCAGGGGCAAGGCGCTGTTCATGCCGCTCAGGCTGGCGCTCACGGGCAAGGCGCACGGGCCGGAGATGTCGAAACTGCTGCCGCTCATCGGGCCGGAGAGGACACGCGCAAGGCTGCTTGCGGCGGGCGCCGGCGCCACTTGAAGGAAAGGCGCGCCGTGCGGGGCACGGCACGCCTCCCGGGGGGCTCAGGGAGAGCAGGATCATTCCACGATCATCATGCGGCCCATCATGCGGTTCACCTTGAGACGCATGATGCGCTCGCCCTTCGGCGAGACGACATCCGCCGTGGCGGTTTTCTCATCCACCACCTTCACGTTGCGGGCGGAGAGTTTCGAAAGGCCCATCATGGAGAGATGACCATCAACGACGCGGCGCACGTCTGCGGCGGAAAGGGGCTTGGCGCGCTTCATCATGCCCGCCATCATCATGGCCCGCATGCGTTTCATCATGCCGCCCATCATCATGCCACGCATGCCGCCCCGCATGCCCATGCCGCCCTGCATGCCCATGCCACCTTTCATCATGCCCGGGCCGCCCATGCCGGGGCCGCCCTGGCCCATGCGACCGCGCATGTTCTGCATGCCCTGCATCTGTTGCATC
>JALTZY010000319.1 GCA_027045905.1 Paracoccaceae bacterium | reverse complement strand
GTGGGCGGGGACGTTCGGCCAGGTGATGGCGGCAGCGCTGGGTCTGTCGGCGATCCTCGTCAGCTCGGCCCTGGCCTTCACGACCATCAAATGGGTCGGCGCCGCCTACCTGATCTGGCTCGGGATCCGGGCCTGCGCGCGGGCGGGGGCGGGTTCGTCGGCCGCGTCTCGGGCGCGCCCGATTTCTGGCCGACCTTCCGCCAGGGGATGCTGGTCAACCTGCTGAACCCGAAAGTCGCCATCTTCATGCTGGCCTTCCTGCCGCAATTCGTCGTCATCGGCGCCGGGCCGGTGCCGCTGCAACTGGCGCTGCACGGGGTGCTGATCATCGCCGTCGCGGGGCTGATCGAACCGCCCCTGGTGCTGGCCGGCGACCGGCTGATGCGCGGTCTGCGCGCGCGGCCTGCCTTCGGCCTGTGGCTGGACCGCACCCTGGGCGCGCTGCTGATCGCGCTGGGGCTGCAACTGGCGCTCGGCCGGGAATGAGCCGGCCTGAGCCTACTGCCCGGCCCCGAACCACTTGCGGCGGATTTCCTCATAGGTGCCGTTTTCGCGCAGCACCAGAAGGGCTCGGTTGAATTCCTCGTCCAGCGGACTGCCCTGGTCCAGCGCGATCCCGTAAGCCTCGCGCCGAAACACGGAGCCGACCAGGTGCCCCTTGCCGGCCCCTTCATTGTGCAGATACCAGGCGAGGATCGGGCTGTCGAACACCACCGCATCGAGTTCGCCCGCCTCGAAGGCCGCCAGTACCTCCTCGAGGTCGGTCATGCGCCGGTGGGCGATGCCGCGCTGGGCCAGATAGGCGCTGGCGGTGGAGCCTTCGGTGGTGGCCACGCGCTTGCCGTCGAGATCGCGGACGCTTTCGATCGCGCCGGAAATGGCCTGCACCGTCATCATCGTGGTGATCTGGGCGACGAAGACCGACACCACGAACAGCGAGGCCACCACCAGCAGGACCGAAAACACCCGCCCGGCTCGGGACCGGGCCACGCGCTCCTCGAAGCCGCCATTGACCACCAGATTGAGCGCCCACCAGAAGGAGGGAAACAGCGCCTCGCGCGCCGGGCGGTCGAAATATTCCTGCCGTCCGCGCTCGAACCACCACATCAGCATCCCCACCGCCAGCAGGAACAGGAAGGCAATGCCGATCGACACAACCAGTTCCCAGTGCAGCAGCGCCGCGAGGATCGAGCCCGCCGCCCCCTCGCCCGCCGGCACCATGATCTGAAGCCCCGCGTCGAAGATCGGCTGGGTGAAGTCCAGCACCTTTTCGCGCTCGGCGGTGATCGAGATATTGGCCACCGCTCCGTCCACCGCGCCGCCCTTCACCGCTTCGAACATGGCCGGAAAGGAAGGCTGCATACTGAAGCTCACCTCGCGGCCGATCTCGTCGGCAATGGCGCGCATCAGGTCGATGGAAAAGCCGGTCAGCTCGCCCCCCTGCTGCATCGAGAAGGGCGGACGCTCGACCGTGGCCATGACCAGCGGCGCCGGCCGGTCGGGCGCGCCTTCCGCTGCCGCTGCGCCCTGCTGTGCAAGGGCCGGGGCCGGGTGCAGGAGGGCCAGGACCATGAAAAGGCCCAGACGGATTTTCGCCAGATATCGCACGCGCCTCTTCCCTCTGCCGTCGCGAAGGTTGATACTAGCGCAAAAGGCTGGACCTGTGGAGTGCTTTTCGCCATTGAATGGGCATGGGGGGCAAAATGTCCGGAAACGAAAAACCGACGCGCCGCCAGCAGGTGCACACCCTGCTGGTGGAGCTGGGCCGCAAGCAGGGCGACGGCCTGCCCGAAGGCGCCAGCGGCGCGGCACTGGTCTGCTATGCCGCGGGCGCGGACGAGGCCGAAGCGGTGCGCGAAACCGTCGCGGTGCTCAAGCAGGCCGGGCTGGCGCCGCTCGAGGTCTCGGGCTACGGCACGCTGGAGGAGCGGCTGGCGAAGGGGCACGACATCCCCGGCGAGGAGCGCCGGCTGATGGAGCGCGCGCTTGAGGAAAATGCGGTGATCATCGCCCAGATGACACCGTTTTTCGACGAAGAGGGGTGAGGCGAAGCGGGCAGGAAGAAGGGTACCGCGGATGGCGGCCCGGTCTTTCCCCTCCGCCTTCAGGCGCTCATGGAATGGGCCAGAGAGCGCGCTTCCACCCCGCTCAGGACCGGCAGGGCGAAGCGCCGGTGGCGCGGAAGCGCGTCTGCGGGAAGCCCGGCCAGCGCGGTGGTGGCCATGAGCTCCCGGTTGCGCCCCATGGCACCGACAAACAGACTCTCGGCCCACATTCCGGCATATTTCAGGCATTCGTGTTCGTCCAGCAGGATATTGTGGTACCAGATCGTCGGCTCCCGCGGGCGTTCGGGGCGCACGGAGATGTCATCGGCCAGATGCGCGGCGGCGGCCAGCGCCGAGCTGCGGCCCAGGTGGTATTCGGCATCGGCGCCGGCGACCATCACCCGGTGATCGGGGGCGCAGAGGATGTCGCGGGTAAGCCCGTGATAGGGCGCGCGCAGGCGCAACGGCGCGAAGCGGCCCAGCGCCGGCACCTCGCGCCGGGCGATCCAGCGCACCGGGCGCGCCTCGCCGCGCCAGGTCAGCACTTCGTCGCCCGGCCGCAGGCGCTCGATCAGCCGTGGCCCGGAGGGGGTTTCGACCGGGGTGCCGGTGGCCAGGCCCAGGGGCAGGCCTATCGGCTCGATCCGGTCCGACAGGGCCACGAGGCGGGTTTCGCGCCCCAGCCGGGTATCGTGGCGGGTCAGGATGATCTCGCGCAGGTCGCTGAGCGGCAGCGGCAGCGGGGCGGGGGCTTCGGCCTGATAGATCAGTTCCTGGTCGAGATTCTCGACCGTGAGGAGCGCCCGGCGCCCCGGCGCATCCCAGCCATAGGTGATGCGCAGGCAGGTCTCCGGCGGCGGCGGGTCGATATGCAGTTCGGCATGCGAGGAGGCCGCGCCCTGGGCGAGCGCCGCCGTCAGCAGCCCCTCGCCGTCCAGCGTGACATGGAGCGCGCGCAGCCAGCCGGCGCGCCGCTCGAAGCGCAGCAGGCGCTGGGGCAGGCGGGGGCGGGCGGTGAAGACGGTCTCGATCACCAGGGTGCCGACGGGCAGGATCGCGTCTTGCGCCACCTCGCTGAAGCGGTTCGAGCCGCGATGCACTCCCCCGGGGTCGAAGGCGGCGATATTCAGGTCGCTGAGGCCGATCCAGCTCATGGCATCACTCGCAAATACCCGAAGTCGCGCACCATCCGGTCACATTCTCCGCCGTTTCGGCCATGTCCGCGTCGGCACCGGCGGCGGCTGTCCGGCTCCTGCCTCACGCGGCCCGCTCCCGTGCCGCCTGCAGTACCCTGGCCTCCCAGCCCCTGAGCACCCGGCGCGCGGTCGGCGGATAGCCGGTGCCCCGGTTCGCGTCGAGCTCGGGAAACAGCGCGTATATTTCGGCCGCCACCGCGCGCTCGAAGCTGGCGGCGGTCTGCGGTCCGGGCAGGAAGCTCTCGGTCGCAAGCCCCTCGGAAAAGACCACCTGGTGGGCGTCGAACAGGATGTGCACATATTCGACCTCGCCCCCCTCCAGCACCCGGATCCTGCGCCCGTCCACGAGGTCCCTGGCCGCGACCAGCACTTCGGGCTCCTCGAACAGAAGCTCGGCCAGCGGGTCGCGGACCAGGATACGGTGCTGGGGCGAGACCAGCAGCGTGCCGTGCCGGCCCAGGGCATTGGCGGCGATGCGGACCGGGGCGAAGTTCCCTTCGGCCTTTACCACCCGCCGACCGATCCAGCGCAGGGGCTGGAGGCCGTTGTCATGGGTCAGCACCATGTCGCCGGGCCTGAGCCTCTCCACCGGCACCGGCCCGCGCCCAGTCTCGATCATGGTCCCGGCCACGAAGCAGGGCACCGAACTGACCGTGACGAAGGCGGTGTCGGAAATCCCGCTCGCCGTATCGCTCACCGTATAGGTGAAGTCGAAATCCTCCGGCGTTCCGTCGCCGGTCAGGGTAAGGGTGCCGTCGGCATTCAGCGTCACCTGCTGGCCGGTGGCGAGCGTCACCGTGTCGCCGGCATTCACGGATATGCCGTTGATATGGGTGATGGTCAGGGTGCCGCCGGAGGCGGTGTTGTCATTGGCCAGCACGTCGTGGATCTTGGTCCCGGTTGCGCTCAGATGGGTGGCGTCGTCCTGAGCCACGACCATGGTCTGCATCGAGCTCCCGGCGATCAGCAGATTCGAGTCGTAGCTGCTGTCGCCCACATCGGCGATGCCGATGCGCAGCGAGTTCACCACCCCCGGATTGACCGGAATGGTCAGGGTCATGGTGACGGTGAAGCCGTCCATCTCGGTATTGTAGGCGCTGCCGGTATTGTCGATGTAGAGGTTCTGGGTATTGGTCTGGTTGACATTGCCCGGGTCGGTATCGCCATTGCCCACGGCGAGGTCCACGGGCGTGCCGTTGGACCAGACGCCGACGATGTCGTTATAGATCGAGTTGACCCATTCGGGGTATTCGTCCGAGGCGAAGACGAACTGCATCTTCAGCGTGTCGCCGGTGGGGATGAAGTCGATATCCAGCCAGGCGGCATCGTAGGTGCGCCCGCCGGCAAGCGCGTTGAAGCCGGGATCGTTGTTCACGCCCCAGGTATTGGTCGTGGTGCTGCCGGACTGGTTGGCCTGGCCGGTGGAATTGGTGATGTCGCGGGCGCGCCCGGTCGAGAGGATCACCCCGCTGTCGCCCGGCGTCACTCCCGGCGCCACCGTGTCGCCATCGGTGAAGATGCCCGAGGAGCGGCTGTCGCCGGTATAGGAGGCCGAGACCACATTGACCCCGGCGCCGAAGATCTCCTGCGCCATCTGCATGGCGGTTGCATTCGTGTCGATCGGAAGCTCGGATGCCGCGACCATGCCGTTTCGCCCCTTGCTCTGCCCCATGGCCCGAGGCGGCAAACGGCACGAAACGGCGGCAGGCGCCGCGCGTTTTCGAAATACCGCTCGCGAAACCGGCGCTTTGTGCGCTCTGATGGTTTCCGACCTGCCTCGGATCGTTATTGTCAGGGACAATATGCCCGAAAAATCCGGCCTTGTTAAGCCTCCGATTGCGCCTCCCGGCGCCGGTACCGCCGCTGTCGCCCCCGCGCCACATTTGCACCGGCCCGCGCGCCACGCTAACAGGGGGCAAAGGAGCGCCAGAATGACCGAAAAGACCGATCCCGTTGCCCTCACCCGAAAGCTGATCCAATGCCCCTCCGTCACCCCCGAGGAGGGCGGCGCGCTGGTGCTGCTTCAGGGGGTGCTGGAGGCGGCGGGCTTCGTCTGCCGCCGGGTCGATCGCGGCGGGGTCAGCAACCTGTTCGCCCGCTGGGGCGACAGGGGCGCGCCCCGCACGCTGGGCTTCAACGGCCATACCGACGTGGTGCCGGTGGGCGACGAGGCGGCCTGGACGCATCCGCCCTTTTCCGGCCATCTCGAGGGCGGCACGCTCTGGGGGCGCGGGGCGACCGACATGAAATCCGGCGTCGCCGCCTGGGTCGCCGCGGCGGTGGATTTCGTGCGCGAAGGCCCCCCCGACGGCGCCCTGATCCTGGCCATTACCGGCGACGAGGAGGCCGAGGCCCTGCACGGCACCCGGGCGCTGCTCGACTGGATGGAGGCCGAGGGCGAGGCGATGAGCGCCTGCGTGGTCGGCGAGCCCACCTGCCCGAGCCACATGGGCGAGATGATCAAGATCGGCCGGCGCGGCTCGCTGGTCGCGCATGTCACCGTGCACGGCGTGCAGGGCCATTCGGCCTATCCGCACCGGGCCAACAACCCGGTCCATGCCATGACCCGGCTGATGATGCGCCTGATCGAGACCGAGCTTGACCGGGGCAGCGAACATTTCGACCCTTCGACCCTGCAAGTCACCGCGATCGAGACCGGGAACCCCGCCACCAACGTGATCCCCGCCACCTGCCGCGCCAATGTCAATATCCGCTTCAACGACCACCATACCAGCCAGAGCCTCACCGCCTGGCTCGGCGAGGAGGCGACCAGGGTGGCGAGCGAGACCGGCGCCGAAATCGACCTGAGCGTAAAGGTATCGGGCGAGAGCTTCCTCACCCCGCCCGGCGCGCTTTCCGATCTGGTTGCCGGCGCGGTCGAGGCGGTGACGGGGCACAGCCCCGCGCTCTCCACCTCCGGCGGCACGTCGGATGCGCGCTTCGTCAAGTATCACTGCCCGGTGGTCGAATGCGGCCTCGTGGGGCGCTACATGCATGCGGTGGACGAGCGCGTGCCGGTCGCCGAAATCGCCCAGCTCAAGGAGATCTACAGCCGGATAATGCGGGATTACTTCGCGTGAGCGTGACCATCGAAGAAACCGCCGATCTTGCCACCTGCCTCGCCCTGCGCCACCTGGTCTTTGTCGCCGAACAGGGGGTGCCGGCGGAAGAAGAGGTGGACGAACACGATCCCGCCGCCAGCCATTTCCTCGCCCGCGACGGGGCCGCGCCTGTGGGCACGGCGCGCGTGGTTTACCTCGGCGGCGTGGCCAAGATCGGCCGCGTCTGCGTACTGCCGGCCTACCGGGGCCGCGGGGTGGGCGCGGCGCTGATCGAGGCCGCACTGGCCCATGCCAGGGGCCGGGGCGCACCCCTTTCCCGGCTGGGCGCGCAGGTGCAAGCCATTGGGTTTTATGAGAGACTCGGATTTACCGTGGTGAGCGCCCCCTATGACGATGCAGGCATCGCGCATGTGGACATGGAGCGCGCGCCATGAGGGGAACGCTGATCGTCATGCTCAAGGAGCCGCGCCCGGGGCGAGTCAAGACCCGCCTTGGCACCGGGATCGGCCGCATCCGCGCCGCCTGGTGGTTTCGCCATCAGAGCACCCGGCTGTTGCGCGAGGTGACCGATCCGCGCTGGCAGACCGTGCTGGCGGTCAGTCCCGACCGCGAGGGGCGCATGAGCCGCGTCTGGCCCGCACATCTGCCGCGTATCGCCCAGGGGCGCGGCGACCTCGGCGCGCGCATGGCGCGCCTGTTTGCCGCCCTTCCCGGCGGCCCGGCGCTGATCGTCGGCGCCGACATCCCCGGCATCACCCGGGCCCATATCGCGCGCGCCTTCGCCGTCCTCGGGGCGCGCGATATGGGCCCGGGTGATGCCGGGGATGTCGGCGCTGATCGTCGGCGCCGACATCCCCGGCATCACCCGGGCCCATATCGCGCGCGCCTTCGCCGTCCTCGGGGCGCGCGACGCGGTGCTCGGCCCGGCTTCGGACGGCGGCTATTGGCTGATCGGGTTGAAACGCAGCCGCCCCGCCCCCACATGTTTTCTCAAGGGCGTGCGCTGGTCTTCCCGCCACGCGCTTTGCGATACGCTGGCCAGCCTCGGCCCGCTCACACATTCCCTGACAGACAGGCTTGACGACGTGGACACGGCCCGCGACCTCGCCCGCCTGTCAGCCCGACAAAGGCATCCTACATGACCAGACCCAGCCCCCCCCGGCTTCCCTCCCGCGACGAGATCCTGCAATGGATCTCCGAAAATCCCGGCCAGACCGGCAAGCGCGACATCGCCCGCGCCTTCGGCATCAGGGGCGCGGCGCGAACCGGGCTCAAGCGCCTCTTGCGCGCACTTGAGGACGAAGGCCGCCTGCCGCGCCGCACCCGCTCGCGGCGCGATCCCGGCACGCTGCCCCCGGTCGCGGTGCTCGAGGTCACCGGGGCGGACAGCGACGGCGACCTGTTCGCCCGCCCGCGTGAGTGGCAGAGCGAGGGCGCGGCCCCGCGCATCCTGATCGTGGAAAAGACCGGCGACCCGGCGCTGAAAAGGGGCGACCGGGTGCTGGCCCGCCTGCAGCAAGTGAGCGGCGAGGATCACGCTTATCAGGCCCGGCTGATCCGCCGCCTCGCCACCGGCCCGCGGCGCCTGCTCGGCATTTACCGCAAGCGCGCCGAGGGCGGGCGGATCGTGCCGATCGACAAGGGATCGGATCGCGAATGGCTGGTGGCGGCGGGCGACGAAAACGGCGCGCGCGACGGCGAGCTGGTCGAGGCCCGCCAGACCGGCCCGCGCGACCGCTTCGGCCTGCCCCGCGCGCGCGTGACCGACCGGCTGGGCGACCCCGGCCAACCCAAAGCGATCAGCCTGATTGCCATCCACCAGCACAATATCCCCGACAGCTTTCCCGAAGAAGTGCTGGCCGAGGCCGAGGCGCTGGCCCCCGCGCGCCTCGACTCCCGCGAAGACCTGCGCCACCTGCCGCTCATCACCATCGACCCGGCTGACGCGCGCGACCATGACGACGCCATTTGCGCCGCGCCGGATGAAGACCCGGGTAATCCCGGCGGCCATATCCTCTGGGTCGCCATTGCCGATGTGGCCCATTATGTGCGCCCGGGCACGGCGCTTGACCGCGAGGCGCGCCGGCGCGGCAATTCCACCTATTTCCCCGACCGGGTGGTGCCGATGCTGCCCGAGCGGCTTTCGGGCGACCTGTGCTCGCTGCACGAAGGCGCCGAGCGCCCGGTGATCGCCGTGCGCCTGACCCTGAATGCGCGCGGCGAAAAGATCGCCCACCGCTTCATGCGCGCCTTCATGCGCTCGCGCGCCTCGCTCACCTATCGCGAAGTGCAGGCGGCGCGCGAAGACGAGGTGAGCGACAGATGCGCCCCGCTTATGGAGACGATCGACGCCCTTTATGCCGCCTACGACGCGCTGAAACAGGCCCGCGCCCAGCGCCAGCCGCTCGATCTCGACCTGCCGGAGCGCAAGATCGTGCTCTCCGACGAGGGCCGGGTCGAGAGCGTGCGCATGGTGGAGCGACTCGATGCGCACCGGCTGGTGGAAGAATGCATGATCCAGGCCAATGTCGCCGCCGCCGAGGAGCTGAACCGCCTCGGCCGCCCGCTCCTGTTTCGCGTCCACGAGGAGCCGAGCCCCGAGAAGCTCGACGCCCTGCGCGAAGCGGCCGAGGCGTCGGGCTTCACGCTGGCCAGGGGGCAGGTGCTCAAGACCCGCCACCTCAACCAGCTTCTGGCCGATGCCGCCGGCAGCGAGTTTGACGAGCTGATCAATCTCTCCACCCTGCGCTCGATGCAGACCGCCTATTACGATCCGCGCAATTTCGGCCATTTCGGGCTGGCGCTCAGAAACTACGCCCATTTCACCTCGCCGATCCGCCGCTATGCGGACCTGATCGTGCACCGCGCGCTGATTGCCGGCCATGGCTGGGGCGCGGACGGGCTTTCGCCTGAGGACATAGAGCGGCTCGAGGCCACCGCCGAGCATATCTCCGATACCGAGCGGCGCTCGATGATGGCCGAGCGCGACACCAATGACCGCTACCTTGCCGCCTGGCTGGCCGAGCGGGTGGGGGCCGAGTTTACCGGACGGATCTCCGGGGTGACGCGGTTTGGCGTCTTCGTGAAGCTCGACGAAAGCGGCGCCGACGGGCTGGTGCCGGTCGCGTCGCTCGGGGGCGAATATTTCCGCTTCGACCGCGAGGCGCAGGAGCTTCGCGGCGAGGAAAGCGGGCTCACGCTCACGGTGGGCCTGCCGGTCGGCGTGCGCCTGGCCGAGGCCACGCCCGTCACCGGCGGGCTGATCCTCGAATTGCTGGAAATCGACGGCAAGGGGCTGCCGCGCGGCCATGGCGGGAGAGGGGGTCGGGCGGCAGCCC
>JALTZY010000318.1 GCA_027045905.1 Paracoccaceae bacterium | reverse complement strand
TTGCACGGCTGACGGTCACGCTCAGGCTGTCGTCTTCGCCGTAATGACGTTCGACGCTGAGTTCGGTCAGGTCGTTCTTCTCCAGAAGCTCGGCCAGCGCCTCGATGAAGGCCACGTCGCTTTCTATTCGCTTGTCGGTCATGTTCGTCCTCACCCGGCTTTGCCCGTCAGGGCGTCATCTGCCTGCTTATAAGCCGATGCGGCAGGGGAGGAAAGAGCGGATCGTCCCGGCAGAACCCGGCGGAACCGGGCAGCAGCCCCGCCAGGGAGCGGGCGCGCTGATGGCGGGTCCTGACCGCCTAGCTTCCGAGCTTGGCCCGCACGATCTCGTTCACCGCTTTCGGGTTGGCCTTGCCGCCGGTGGCCTTCATCACCTGTCCCACGAACCAGCCGGTGAGCTTGGGGTTCTCGCGCGCCTTTTCGACCTGGGCCGGGTTGGCGGCGATCACCTCGTCCACCGCCGCTTCGATGGCGCCCATGTCGGTGACCTGCTTCATGCCGCGCGCTTCGACGATTTCGGCCGGGTCGCCCCCCTCCGTATAGACGATCTGGAACAGTTCCTTGGCGATCTTGCCGGAGATGTCGCCGGACTGGATCAGCCCGACGATGGCGCCGAGTTGCGAGGGGCTCACGGGGCTTTCGGAGATGGTCCGGTCGTCTTTTTTCAGGCGGCCGAAAAGCTCGTTGATCACCCAGTTGGCGGTGAGCTTGCCGTCGCGCCCTTCGGCTGCTGCCTCGAAGAAATCCGCCGCCGCGCGCTCGGCGGTGAGCACGCTGGCATCGTATTCCTTGAGCCCGTAATCGCGCACGAAACGGGCCTTTTTCTGATCGGGAAGCTCAGGCAGGCTGGCGGCGATGTCATCGACCCATGCCTGCTCGATCTCCAGCGGCAGCAGGTCGGGGCAGGGGAAATAGCGGTAATCATGCGCCTCTTCCTTGGAGCGCATGGAGCGGGTCTCGCCCCTGTCCGGGTCATAGAGCCGGGTCTCCTGCACCACCTCGCCGCCATCCTCGCGAATGGCGATCTGCCGGCGCGCCTCATACTCGATCGCCTGCTGGATGAAGCGCATGGAGTTCATGTTCTTGATCTCGCAGCGGGTGCCCAAGTGCGAGAAATCGCCGGTTTCCCGGTAGCGCTCGTAATCGCCGGGGCGGCAGACCGAGATGTTCACATCGGCGCGCATCGAGCCTTCCTGCATGTTGCCGTCGCAGGTGCCCAGGTATCGCAGGATCTGCCGGAGCTTGGTCATGTAGGCGGCGGCCTCCTCGGGGCCGCGGATGTCGGGGCGGCTGACGATTTCCATCAGCGCGACGCCGGTGCGGTTGAGGTCCACGAACGACATGTTCGGGTCCATGTCGTGGATCGACTTGCCCGCATCCTGCTCCAGATGGATGCGCTCGATGCGCACCAGGCGGGCAATGCCGGGGGCCATGTCCACCAGCACCTCGCCCTCGCCCACGATCGGCTGATAAAGCTGGCTGATCTGGTAGCCCTGCGGCAGGTCGGGGTAGAAGTAATTCTTGCGGTCGAAGGCGCTCACGAGGTTGATCTCGGCCCTTAGCCCCAGCCCCGTGCGCACCGCCTGCTCGACGCAATATTCGTTGATCACCGGCAGCATGCCCGGCATGGCGGCATCGACGAAGGAGACGTTGGAATTGGGCTCGGCGCCGAAATCGGTGGAGGCACCGGAAAAGAGCTTGGCGCGCGAACTGACCTGGGCATGGACCTCCATGCCGATGACCATTTCCCAATCCTCGCGCGCGCCCGCAATCCGCCTGACCTCGGGCTGGGTATATGACAGGTGATCGAGCATCTTCAGTATCCCGTTTGTGGCGTTATCGCCTTCTAGGGCAGGGCCGCGGCCGGAGCAAGGGGAAGAGGGGCAAACCCGCCCGCCATGCTTTCAGAATGTCGGGCGGCGGGGAGCCCGGGGGATCTCCGAACGGGCCGGGCCGGGCGCTCGGCGGGCTTTGGCGCCTTCGGGGATGAAGCGGGAGCGGTGGC
>JALTZY010000317.1 GCA_027045905.1 Paracoccaceae bacterium | reverse complement strand
TCTTTGTAAATCCCCGTTAATCATGTTACAGGGGAGCGGGACGGGTGGGACAGCGAGGATGCCATGGGGCATGGTTTCGATCTGCACAGGGGCACGCCCCCCTCCGCGCCCGGCTGGCCGGGGGCGCTGGTGCCGGCCGGCCTGCTCCTGCTCTACCTCGCCACCTTTCCCCACAATCTGACCGAGGGCGAGGATGCGGTCTGGTATGTGGATCGGGTCGCGCGCGGGGTCTGGCAGTGGCACCCCAACCACCTGCTGGTGGAGCCGCTGGCCTGGCTGGTGCGCACGGGGCTGGCGCGGCTGGGATACGACCTGCCGGCGCTCGCGGTGATGCAGGGGCTGAGCCTGGCCGCGGCGCTGGCGGCGCTGGCGCTGACCTGGCGACTGACGGCGCGCGCGGCCGCAGGGCTGCTGGCGCCGCTGGGGGCGACCCTGGCCACGGGATTCAGCTTTGCCTTCTGGCTTTATGCAATGATGCCGGACACTTACGCGCTTCCACTCCCCTTTGCCCTGGCCGGGATCGCGGCCCTGCAGCGGGTCGGCGAAGAGATGATCTCCGGCCGACCCGCGCCCCTGCGCCGGACACTGTGGGCCGCGCTGATGGTGGCGCTGGCGGTGCTGTTTCACCAGCAATACCTGTTTCTCGCCCTGGCCGGGGGGCTGGCGCTGCTGTTCTGGGCGGCGGGGCTGCCTCCGGGGCGCAGGGCGGCGGGGCTCGCCCGGGCGCTGGCCTTTGTGCTGGTCTTCTCGGCGCTTGTGCTGGCTGCCTATCTGGCGGTGGCCCTGCTCGTGCTGGGCCTGCGCGCGCCGGGCGAAATCCTGCTCTGGGCGCGCGGCTTTGCTCGCGACGGGCTGTGGACGCCGTTCGGCCCGCTTGCGCCGCTGAAGTCGCTGCTGGGGCTGGGCACGGCGATCTGGTCGCCGGTCTTCCTGTTTGCCAGCGACCGCTTCGTGGCGCTGGCCGAACGGGTCTTTGCGGGGCGGCTGTTCGTGGAGGAAACCTTCCTCGCCCGGACCGGCCTGGCGCTCGGATTCTGGCCGCTGCTGGGGCTCACCGCGGCCTCGCTCGCAGGCTTCCTCGCCCTGCTCTGGCGGGCGCTTGGCGGGCTCTTGCGCGGCGGCGACGGGCGCGGCCTCAGCCTGCTGCTGGCGCTGTATTTCCTGGCCAGCTTCGCCGCCATCACCGCCTGGGAGCCGACCAACAAGGAATTCTGGATCGCCACCCTGCCGGCCCTGTTCATGCTGGTCTTCGTCAATGCCGCCAATGCCGGGCGGGCGGCGCTGGCGAGCGGCCTCTTCCTGGTACCGCTGCTGGGGGCCAACCTGCTGGGTGCGATGCTGGGCTTCGCCCGGCCCGAGAGCGATTACTGGTACATGCAGAATCGCTGGCTGATCGAGAACACCACCGCCGGCGATCTTCTGATCGACCGCTGCGGCTATATCTGCACCGGCTATCTGCGCCTGTTCGTGCCCGCCGGCCTGCAGATATGGCAGCCGGGGGAGGAGCCGCCCGCGGCCCTGTCCGCGGCTCTGTCCGGGGGAGGGCGGATCTTCGTCACCTCGCGCGCTCTGGCAGCGGGAGGAGAATTCCCGGGCCGGCTGGAGATGCGCGACAGGCGCATGGGGCTGACGGTACACGAACTGCGCCGGGAGGAGATCCGGCAGGAAGAGCGCTGAAATCTCGAATTCGCCGCTTATTTCTTCTCTTCGGGTGCAGTCTGCCCTTGTTCCCGGCTGCGGCAGCGGGCAGAATGTCCGCAGAGACGGCAGCGGTTGAAATATCGGGCGTGAGACCCCAGTTAACAAACCGTGAACAGGAGGCAGCCTGCCTGCCAGCCCCGTCGGCCTGCCCGGCCCGGCCCTGGCGGCCCCAAAGAGCTCCAAAGGCACCCGAGGCGAGCCTGAGGGCGCGACAAGGGGCGCGACGCAAGAGGGCGCAGGGGGCGTGCTGTCGGCCACAGAACAAGGATATGTCCATGAGCGAGCAACTGAGCCAACCCTACCCGGTCCTTTCCCTGCGCGACGTGGTGGTGTTTCCCCACATGATCGTGCCGCTTTTCGTCGGCCGCGAGAAAAGCGTGCGCGCGCTCGAGGCGGTAATGGCCGATGACAAGCAGATCCTGCTCGCCAGCCAGATCGACCCGGCCGAGGACGACCCCGCCATCGAGGGCATCTACCGCACCGGCGTTCTGGCCAATGTGCTGCAATTGCTGAAATTGCCCGACGGCACCGTGAAGGTGCTGGTCGAGGGCCAGCAGCGGGTGCGCATCAGCGAATATCTCGATAACCCGGCCTTTTTCGAGGCCCGCGCCGAGCGGCTCGAGGAAGTGCCCGGCGACAGCGAGATCGTCGCCGCGCTGATACGCTCGGTGGGCGAGGAATTCGAGCGCTACGCCAAGGCCAAGAAGAACATCCCCGAGGAAGCCATGGCCGCCGTGGCCGAAACCCGCGCGCCCGACAAGCTGGCCGACCTGATCGCCGGCCATCTGGGCGTGGAGGTGGCGCAGAAGCAGGAGCTTCTGGAGACGCTGAACGTCGCCGAGCGGCTGGAAAAGGTCTATGGGCTGATGCAGGGCGAGATGAGCGTTCTGCAGGTGGAAAAGAAGATCAAGACCCGGGTCAAGAGCCAGATGGAGCGCACCCAGCGCGAATATTACCTCAACGAGCAGATGAAGGCGATCCAGCGCGAACTGGGCGAGGAGGGCGACGGGCCCAACGAAATCGCCGAGCTCGAAGAGCGCATCGCGGCCACGAAGCTCTCAAAGGAAGCGCGCGAGAAGGCCGAAAGCGAGGTGCGCAAGCTCAAGAGCATGAGCCCGATGTCGGCCGAGGCCACCGTGGTGCGCAATTACCTCGACTGGCTGCTGTCGATCCCCTGGGGCAGGAAGAGCCGCGTCAAGCGCGACCTGGCCCATGCCCAGAAGGTGCTCGATCAGGACCATTACGGGCTCGAGAAGGTCAAGGAGCGCATCGTCGAATATCTGGCCGTGGGCCAGCGCTCGAAAAAGCTCAAGGGCCCGATCCTCTGCCTGGTCGGCCCGCCCGGCGTGGGCAAGACCAGCCTCGGCAAGTCGGTGGCGCGCGCCACGGGGCGCGAATTCATCCGCATCAGCCTCGGCGGCGTGCGCGACGAAAGCGAGATCCGCGGCCACCGGCGCACCTATATCGGCTCCATGCCCGGCAAGATCATCCAGGCGATGAAGAAGGCAAAGACCACCAATCCCCTGATCCTCTTGGACGAGATCGACAAGATGGGCCAGGATTTTCGCGGCGACCCGGCCAGCGCCATGCTGGAAGTGCTGGACCCGGAGCAGAATTCGACCTTCGTCGATCATTATCTGGAGGTGGAATACGACCTCTCCAGCGTGATGTTCCTGACCACCGCCAACAGCTACAGCATGCCGGGGCCGCTCCTCGACCGGATGGAGACGATCCCGCTTGCCGGCTATACCGAGGACGAAAAGCGCGAGATCGCGCGCCGCCATCTTCTGCCCAAGCAGGTGAAGAATCACGGGCTCAGGAAGGGCGAATTCACCCTCACCGATGCGGCGCTGACCGACATCATCCGCTACTATACCCGCGAGGCCGGGGTCAGGAACCTCGAGCGCGAGATTGCCAAGCTCGCGCGCAAGTCGGTGACCCGGATCATCAAGGGCGACGCGGAAAAGGTGGTGGTCGATAGCGGCGATCTCGAGGATTTCCTCGGCGTGCGCAAGTTCCGCTACGGGCTGGCCGAGGAGGAGGACCAGGTGGGCGTGGTCACCGGGCTCGCCTGGACCAGCGTCGGCGGCGACCTGCTGTCAATCGAGGCGGTGAAGCTGCCCGGCAAGGGGCGGATGAAGACCACCGGCAAGCTCGGTGAGGTGATGAAGGAATCGATCGACGCGGCCAGCTCCTTCGTGCGCTCGATTTCGCCCGAGATCGGGGTGAAGCCGCCGCTCTTCGAGAAGATCGACATCCATGTCCACGTCCCCGAAGGCGCAACCCCCAAGGACGGCCCCTCGGCGGGCATCGCCATGGTCACTTCGATCGTCTCGGTGCTGACCGGCATCCCGGTCAGGAAGGACGTGGCCATGACCGGCGAAGTCACCCTGCGCGGCAATGTGCTGCCGATCGGAGGCCTCAAGGAAAAGCTGCTCGCGGCGCTGAGGGGCGGCATCGGGACCGTGCTGATCCCGGCCGATAACGAAAAGGATCTCGCCGAGATCCCCGACAATGTGAAGGAGGGCCTCGAGATCGTCCCCGTGGCCCATGTGCGCGATGTGCTAGAGGCGGCTCTGGTGCGCGCGCCCGAGCCGGTGGAATGGGATCAGGCCGCCGAAGAGGCCGCCGCCCAGGCCGCCATGCAGCCCGGCGACGGGGCAAGCGGGCAGGTCGCCCACTGAGTATCGGCGCTATGGGCAGGGCCGGCGGGCTCTGCCCTCGGGCGCGTGCCGGGCGGCTTTGCAGTTTCGCCGGCGCAGTCGGCACCGGGGCGGCCCTGCCCGCACATGTCAGGCGGGGGCGCCCATCAAGGCGGTTTGCGTGAGGAGGGCGTTAGCCTCACCCTTGCGCGACATGTTCGGCGGCATCCGCGAGCGCGCGCTCCATCGCGTCGAACATCTCGTGGATCTGCGCCTCGGTGATGATCAGCGGAGGGCAGAAGGCGATGGTGTCATTGGCCAGCGGGCGCACGATCAGCCCGTGTTCCATGGCCCGTGCCGCCACCCAGGCGGCGACCCTGCGGGAGGGGTCGAAATTCTTTCGTGCCGCCTTGTCCTCGACCAGCTCGATCGCCCCGATCAGCCCGATGCCGCGCGCTTCGCCCACCAGAGGATGCCGGCCGAGCTTCTCGAGCCGGGCAAGGAAGGGCTGCGAGACCGCGCGCACATGGGCGCCGATATTGCGTTCCTGGTAGATCTTCTGCGCTTCCAGCGCCACGGCCGCCGCCACCGGATGGCCCGAATAGGTGAAGCCGGTGCCAAACAGCCCGTAGCGCCGACTGCCCTCGAGCAGGGCCTGATAGATCTTCTCGCTCACCATCACCGCGCCGATCGGCTGATAGGCCGCCGAAAGCTGCTTGGCCAGCGTGATCAGGTCGGGCCTGAGCCCGAAGGTCTCGGTGGCAAACATGTCGCCGGTGCGATAGAAGCCCGAGATCACCTCGTCCACGATCAGCAGGATGTCGTATCTGTCGAGGATCGCCTGCACCTTCTCGAAATAGCCCTTCGGCGGCAGGATCACCCCGCCCGCGCCCAGAAACGGCTCGGCGATGAAGGCGGCGATGGTGTCGGGCCCCTCCTCGAGGATCAGCGCTTCGAGATCGTCGGCCAGGCGGGCGGCATAGGCTTCTTCACTCTCGCCCTCTTCGCCGTATTTCCAGTAATGCGGGATTTCGGCATGCAGAAAGCCGGGGCGGGGCACATCGAAGGCATTATGCGTGTATTGCAGCCCCGTGAGCGAGGCCGCGGCCACGGTGATTCCGTGATAGGCACCCTTGCGGGCGATGATCTTCTTCTTTTCCGGCCTTCCCAGGATGTTGTTGTAATACCAGACGATTTTCACCTGCGTGTCATTGGCCTCGGAGCCTGAATTGGTGAAAAAGACCTTGGACATGGGCACCGGCGCATGCGCGATCAGGAAATCGGCGAGCTCGATTGCCGGCTCCACCGCCTTGGCCGCGAAATTGTGGTAGAATGGCAGGGTCCGAAGCTGGCGCGTAGCCGCCTCCACCAGCCGGCTTTCGCTGAAGCCGAGCCCGGCGCACCACAGGCCCGAGAGGCCCTCGACGTATTTTTTCCCATCGTCGTCAAGGACATACACCCCCTCGCCGCGACTGATCACATGCGGCCCCGTCTCGCGGATCGCCGCAAGGTCCGTATAGGGGTGCAGATGGGCGGCGATGTCGCGCGCCTGCAGAGAATTGGGGCTGTCGGCCATGGTCCTGTCCTCCGGCTGGTGTCCTGCGGCAATTTGATCAAATTATCCGCCCCGGCGCAACCGGCTTGTGCCCGCCCGATCGAGCAGGGCGCCGATCATGCATCCGCCAGGCCCTGCTCTGACACCCCCTTTCACCTTTCCGTAAATACTCCCGCCGGAGGCACGATTTTTCTGCGAAAAATCGCACCCCCCGGCAGCGCGCCGATCCGGTGATGAGCACGAATTCCAGATTCTGGCGCATCCTGCCAGCCCGACCTCTTCGGGGGCGACATGTTTCAAAATACCCGGACATGTCATTGTCATTGAAACGAATCGGACTTCGTGCATTAAAATGAGCGACAAGAGCACAAAAACGAAAAGATCAGAGGAAAAATCACAAGAGCAAAAGACAAGGGAGACGAGAATGAACTTTGCACTCAAGACGGTTCTTGCCGGGACGATGGCGCTGGGGCTGGGCGCGGGAGCTGCCCTGGCACAGGAGATCACGCTGCGCTTTCAGCACTTCATTTCACCGAAATCCTCCATGTCCACGGAGTTCTTCCAGCCATGGGCCGATGCGGTATATGAGCAGTCGGGCGGGCGGCTCAAGATCGAGATCTACCCGGCGATGCAGCTGGGCGGCAAGCCGCCTTCGCTCTATGACCAGATCCGTGACGGGGTGATCGACGGCGGCTGGACGATCCCCTCCTATACGCCCGGGCGCTTTCCCGAGGTCGAGGCCTTCGAACTGCCGTTCATGACAGGGATGGACGCCGAGAGCTCTTCGCGCGCGGCCTGGACCTATACGCAGAAATGGGCCGCCGAGCGGTTTGGCGACGTGCACCTGCTGGCGGTGCATGTGCACGGGCCGGGGGTGGTCCATGTGAAGGGCGACCCGGTGAAAACTGTCGCCGATTTCGATGGGCTGAAGCTGCGCGGCCCCTCACGCCAGGCCAACAAGCTCCTGGAAGCGGTCGGCGCCACCCCGGTGGGGATGCCGGTGCCGGCCTTCCCCGAGGCGCTGTCCAAGGGCGTGGTCGATGGCGGCGTGATCCCGTGGCAGATCGTGCCTTCGCTGAAGGTCAACGAGCTGGCCAAGGGCCATACCGAGATCGGCGGGGATCGCGCGCTGTACAATACCTTCTTCATCTGGGCGATGAACAAGGACGCCTACGAATCCCTGCCCGACGATCTCAAGGCGGTGATCGACGCCAATACCGGCATCGAGGCCTCGGCCATGGCCGGGCGCGCCATGGATATCGGCGACGATCAGGGGCTGGCGGCGACCGAGGCGACCGAGGGCAGCCAGATCGTCACCATGGCCGAGAGCGAGGTGGCAAAGCTGCGCGCCATTGGCGAAGAGCTCACCCAGGCCTGGATCGAGGACATGAACGCCAAGGGGCTGGACGGTGCGGCCATGGTCGCCGATGCGCAGGCCATGGTTGCCGCCGAAGTGGACAAGTGAGCGGTTAGGGTTCCGCCCCGAAGCGGGGCGGATGCGGGCGGCGCCGAGGCAAGGCGCCGCCCGGTCTACGGCACGCGGCCACAGGCGGGGAAAGATGGCGCAGGAGCACAGGCCGAAACTGATCGCCGGGGCCGGGATAGCCGGGTTCATGCTGGGGCTGAGCCTGCATGAGCAGGGCATCGCGTTTCGCATCTTCGAGGCGGTGGCCGATCCGCGCCCGCTCGGGGTCGGGATCAACCTGCAGCCCATGGCCACGCGCGAGCTTTTCGAACTGGGGCTGGAGGGCGTGCTGGAGCAGGTGGGGCCCAGCACCGGCGAGGTGGCCTATTCCAATCGCTTCGGACAGGAGATCTGGTGCGAGAAGCGCGGGCTGGCCGCCAGCTATCGCTGGCCGCAATATTCGCTCCATCGCGGCCGCCTGCAGATGGCGCTGCTCGAGGCGCTGCGGGCGCGGGCGGGGGGCGATTGCGTGGTCACGGGCCAGCGGGTGACCGGCTGGCGGGCGGCGCCGGGCGGCGGCGTGGAAATCGCCCTTGAGGGGCGCGGCGGCGCCCCTGCGGGGACTGCAAAGGGCGCGCTGCTCATCGGCGCCGACGGGATCAACTCCGCCATTCGCGCGCGCCTCTACCCAGAGGAGGGGCCGGCCCATTGGGGCGGCACGATGATGTGGCGCGGCATCACCCGCGGGGCGCGCTTCCGGGGCGGGCGCTCGATGGTGATGATCGGCGAAAAGAACATCAAGTTCGTGGCCTATCCAATTGAAGACATACCGGAAGGCAGCCTGATCAACTGGATCTCCGGCCTCGCCATGCCGCCCGGATATGACTGGCTTGCCCAGGACTGGAACCGCCCTGGCAGGCGCGCGGATTTCGCCCCGCGCCTTGCCGACTGGCGATTCGACTGGATCGACGTGCCGGCGATCATCGAGGCTGCGGAGGGGATCTGGGAATTTCCCATGGTGGACCGCGACCCGCTGCCCCGCTGGAGCTTCGGGCCGGTGACGCTGATCGGCGATGCGACCCATGCGATGTATCCGATCGGCTCCAACGGGGCGAGCCAGGGGATCGTCGATGCGCGCATCCTCGCGCGGATCCTGCGCGACCGGGGGGTGAGTGCGGACGCGCTTGCGGTCTATGACGCAGAGCGGCGCGAGGCGGTGAACCGGGTGGTGCTGGCCAATCGCGGCGACGGGCCTGACAAGGTGCTCGATATCGTTGCCGCCCGCGCGCCGCGGGGTTTCGACGACATAGAGGTGGTGATGCCGCTTGCCGAGCGCCGGGCGCTGGCGGAGGGCTACAAGGCGTTGGCGGGGATGGGCATTGACGAGGTGAACGGGCGTCCGTCTATATTGGGCGCAGAGGCGAAGCGGCAAAAGAAGCGGGGGGAGAAGCGGGGGTGAAATGGCGATAGCGAGAGGGGCCGAGCGGCGCGTGGGCCGCCTGATGGAGGGGCTCAGCCGCTGGCTCGCCTATGCGGGCGGCGCGGTGCTGGTGGCGCTGGCGCTGATGACGGTCGCCTCCATCCTCGGCCGGGCGCTGCTGCCTTTGGGGCTGCGCCCGATCAAGGGCGATTTCGAACTGGTCGAGGCGGGCTGCGCCATCGCGATTTTCGCCTTCCTGCCTTGGTGCCAGCTCAAACGCGGCCATGTGACGGTGGATATCTTCATCCGGACCCTGCCGGCGCGCGCGCAGGCCTTTCTGGGTCTTCTGGGCGATCTGCTCCTGGCGCTGGCGGCCTGGGTGATCCTGTGGCGGCTGTGGCTGGGATTTGGCGAGAAATTCCCCTACGGGAGCGGCACGCTGCGCGAGGCGCTGGCGATGGGCTCCAGGCCCTATTTTGTCGAGACCACCTATGAGCTGGAAATGCCGATCTGGATTCCTTACGCGGCGGCGCTGGTAGGGGCGGGGATGTTTTTCGCGGTATCGCTCTATTGCGTCTGGCGGGCGCTCAACTGGGTGATCGAGGGGCAGGAGGAGCCGGTATGAGCGGGCTCGAAATCGCCCTGATCGCCTTTGCCCTGATGCTGCTGGCGATCTTTCTGCGCCTGCCGATCGGGCTGGCCATGGGGCTGACCGGGTTTTTCGGTATCTGGTATGTGCTGGGGCGGCCGACCCCGGCGCTGGCGCAGCTGAAAACCCTGAGCTATGACACCTTTTCCAGTTATTCGCTCTCCATTGTGCCGCTGTTCCTGCTGATGGGGCAGTTCGCCACCAAGTCGGGCATGTCCGCGGCGCTTTTCGAGGCGGCGAGCGACTGGCTGGGCCACCGAAAGGGGGGCGTGGCGATGGCGGCGGTGGGGGCGTGTGCGGGCTTTGGCGCGGTCTGCGGATCTTCCCTGGCCACGGCCAGCACGATGGGGCAGGTGGC
>JALTZY010000316.1 GCA_027045905.1 Paracoccaceae bacterium | reverse complement strand
CTCCCCTCCCCATCTTTCGCCCCCGCGCCCCGCGCGTTTCCGGCATTGACCTTGCCCGGGCAAATCGTGTCTTCTCTGCGCGCGACATGCAAGCGGCGTGGGCGCGAATGTGACCGGACTTCCGAAATCAGGGGGAAATCAGGGGGAAAAGATGGGCTGGATGGCAGACGAAACCGGGCTCGGGAAAAACGCGGCCAATTACGTGCCGCTGACGCCCCTCTCTCACCTCAGGCGCGCGGCCTGCCTGTTTCACGACCGAGAAGCGGTGGTGGACCGCGCCCGCCGCCTCACCTATGGCGAGATGTATGCGCGCGTCTCGCGGCTGGCCTCGGCGCTGGCGGCGCGCGGGATCAGGCCGGGCGATGTGGTCTCGACCCTGATGCCCAACGTGCTCGCCCATGTGGAGGCCAGCTGGGGCGTGCCCGCCTGCGGCGCGGTGCTCAATACCATCAACACCCGCCTCGACGTGGACACGGTGGCCTATATCTTCGCCCATGGCAGGGCGCGCGCGGTGCTGGTCGATACCTCGCTCCTGCCGCTCGCGGAAGCCGCCATCGAGGCGATGGAGGGCGCGGGACCCGAGATCATCGAGGTGGCCGACCCCGAGGCCGGCCTTGCCCCCAGCGGGCGCTATCCCGAATACGAGGAGATGCTGGAGACGGGGGATCCGCAATATCACTGGGTGATGCCCGAGGACGAGTGGGAGAGCCTCGCGCTCAACTACACCTCCGGCACCACCGGCCGGCCCAAGGGGGTGGTCTATCACCACCGCGGCGCCTACCTCACCCCGATGGGCACACTGGTCAGCTGGCAGATGCCGCTCTTCTCCCGCTATCTCGTCATCGTGCCGCTGTTTCACTGCAATAACTGGAACCATGTCTGGATGATGCCGATCGTCGGCGGCGCGATGATCTGCTGCCGCGACATCACCGCGCGCGCCATCTACGACGCCATCGCCGATGAAAAGGTCACCCACCTTGCCGGCGCCCCGATCGTGCTGGGCATGCTGATCCATGCATCCGACGACGAGAAGCGCGAATTCGACCATATCGTGCATGTCTTCACCGCCGGCGCCCCGCCGCCCGCCGCAACCCTCAAGGCGATCGAGCCGCTGGGCTTCAGCGTGATGCAGGTCTATGGCCTCACCGAGACCTACGGCCATGTCACCGAATGTATCTGGCAGGGCGACAAGTGGGACGACCTGCCCGAAGAGGAGCGCTACGCGATCAAGGCGCGCACCGGAGTCGCCCAGCCGATGATGGAGGACATCACCGTGATGGACCCGGAAACCATGACCCAGATCCCGATGAACGGCGAGGCCACCGGCGAGATCATGATTCGCGGCAATTCGGTGATGAAGGGCTATCTGAAGAACCCGGAAGCCACCTCCGAGGCCTTCAAGGGCGGCTATTTCCACTCCGGCGACATCGCCCTGCAGCACCCGGACGGCTATATCAAGATCACCGACCGGGCCAAGGACATCATCATCTCGGGCGGCGAGAATGTCTCCTCGGTCGAGGTCGAGGGCGTGCTGATGCACCATCCGGCGGTGCTGCTCTGCGCGGTGGTGGCAAGGCCCGACGAGAAATGGGGCGAGGTGCCCTGCGCCTTTGTCGAGCTGAAGGAGGGGGAGAGCGCGAGCGAGGAAGAGCTCATCGCCTTTGCACGCAAGCGGCTGGCGGGCTTCAAGACGCCGAAGAAGGTGGTGTTCCAGGAATTGCCCAAGACCTCCACCGGCAAGATCCAGAAATTCGCCCTGCGCGAGATCGCCCGCAAGCTCTGAAGGGCCGAACGGCCTCGTAAGGGGCGGCACCGGGCGGCGGGCAAGTTTTGCCTCGCCCGGCCGCCGCCCTTGCGCTATCCTTGACGCAAACGAGAGCCGAGCAGCCCATGACAGCCCTGAAGGAATACGAGCGCCTGGAAGCCCCCGGCCTGTGGCGCGCGGACAGCGCGGCGCAGGCCGGGGGCTTCCAGGCGCTCGTATTCCTTCAGGGCTGTCATGGGC
>JALTZY010000315.1 GCA_027045905.1 Paracoccaceae bacterium | reverse complement strand
ACAATTGCGCGGCGTTGATCCGGTGGAAAGACGCCAACGTGCCGAACAGGTTCTGGCCGAAGTCGGGCTTGAAGGCATGGGCCACCGTCGCCCTTCGGCCCTGTCAGGGGGGCAACAACAACGGGTCGCGGTGGCGCGCGCGCTGGTGTCCAAGCCCAGCATCGTGCTGGCGGATGAGCCGACCGCGAATCTTGACAGCACCACAACCGCCGAGCTTGTCGGGCTGATGTACCGGCTTAATCAGGAGCTGGGCATTACCTTTCTGATCGGCACCCACGACCCGCGGGTCATGCAGCACTCGCAGCGCCACATCGAGCTTTTGGATGGGAGGATTTCCAGTGATACGCGCAGCTAGTCTTTTCGCCGCTTTTGGCCTGATCGCCACCAGTGCCGCCGCCGAAGGTATTCAGGTTCGCACCGAAATCGGCGGCGAACTGGCCTGGGCTGAAGCCTATTCTCTGGACGGCGTATTGGGGTTTGAAAATCAACAAACCCTGCTTGGCAATGCCCGATTGATGTGGACCGGGTCAGCCGGCGATTTCAGCTTCGAGGCCGCCCTGCAACTCGGGTTCGCCAGTGGCGACAAAGTGGCCCTGACAACCGCCATGGCGCCCTTCCTGCCCCCGGCGCTCCCCTCAACATGGGCCAATCTGACAGCAGCACTTGTTACCGACCCAACCACCGGCGTTCTCGCCAATGTCGACCGCTTGTCGGTCACCTGGGCCAATGAAAACCTGGTGCTGAAGGCCGGGCGGCAGGCGATCACCTGGGGCTCTGGCCTGGTCTTTCACCCAACCGACATTGTCGCGCCATTCGCGCCCAACGCCATCGACACCACCTATAAACCCGGCGTCGACATGCTGTATGGTCAATACCTGTTTGACTCGGGCGCCGATATTCAGGCCATCGCCGTTCCACGCCCGTTGGTCGCCGGTGGCGCGGTTGACATCGACGCCAGCACCCTTGCCCTGCGCGGCCAGTTTCAGCTGGGCAATTTTGACGCCAGCCTGATGCTGGCCTTTGACCGGGGCGATACCGTGGCCAGCCTTGGTCTGTCCGGGGCGCTGGGCGGGGCCACCTGGAACGCCGAATATATCGGCTGGCAACTGGCGGATGGCAGCTTCAAGCCCTCGTGGCTCGTGAACATTTCAAACTTCACGACCCTGGGCGATGTCAACGTTCAGTATTTCGGCGAATATTTCCACAACGGCTTTGGCGTTGCCTCTGGCACACCCCTGAACGCCCTGCCTCCCAGCCTGATCAAGCGCCTGTCCACCGGGCAGGTCTTTCTGACCGGGCGCGACTATCTGGCGTTGGGGGCCGCGTTTCAGGTCAGCGCCGACCTGACCCTCAGCCCCAATGCGATCGTCAGCCTCAATGACGGCAGCGCCCTGTTAGGGATCGGTTTGGATTATGCGCTTGGGGACAACACCAATATCATGTTCAACTATTCCCAACCCGTCGGCCCGACCGGGACCAGCTTTGGCGGATTGGAAACGTTTGGCGGATCTGGTGTTTTTGTCCGTCCCGCAAATACGGCCAGCCTGAAACTGGTCCATTATTTCTGATGAACCCCAGAAACATCCGGCATATACCCGCCATGAAATCCCGTTAAAAGTGTGTTATGCTTTTCTAGTTTTCTAGAAAGGAGATTCACAATGCCCCGCGAGAATATGCGTGATCTGAGCTTTGCCACAATCAATTTACTGAACCTGCAGGTGCCCGGCGGGCGCACCTATTCCGACAAGCCGCCTTTTCCCGATGACGCCGCAGGCCGTGCCGCCTATCAGCGCAAAATTGGCTGGATCGGTGAGAAATTGAACGAGATTGACGTCGAAGTCATTGGCTTTCAGGAATTGTGGTCAGCGCAGGCCCTGCGTGATTGCTTTGATGCCGCCGGGCTTAGCAACGACTATGACATTGTCGCCCGTGATGCTCCGGGGCGCGGCCGCCCGCAGGTGGCGCTGGCGGTGCGCAAGGACCGCACCGCCAGCGCCACCTGCGGG
>JALTZY010000314.1 GCA_027045905.1 Paracoccaceae bacterium | reverse complement strand
TTCGATGGGGTTCAGGTCGGGGCTGTAGGGCGGCAGGAACGACAGATGCGCCCCGGCCCCGCGGATGGCCTCTCGCACGGCCTGGCTCTTGTGGCTGCCGAGGTTGCCCATCACCACGATATCGCTCTGCCCACGCCTCAACCCTCCATCTTGTGGATGGAGACAGTGAATCAGAAAAATCCGAGATTGGAAATCCCTAATGCGATTCAGACAGAAATCATCTCGCTCTAGAACGAGACTTCGTCCGCCGCTTCTTGCTGCCAGGGCTGCACCAGATTTCCGAATCGGGTGAATTGCGCTTCGAAGCTCAGGTCCACGGTGCCGATCGGGCCGTGGCGCTGCTTGCCGATGATGACTTCGGCCTTGCCGTGCAGGCGCTCCATGTCGGCCTTCCACCGGGCCATGGCCTCGCCGTCGTTTTCGTCTGGCTTTTCGCGCTCCTTGTAGTAATCGCCGCGATAGACGAACATCACCACATCCGCGTCCTGTTCGATCGAGCCCGATTCGCGCAGGTCACTCAGCTGCGGGCGCTTGTCGTCGCGGCTTTCCACCTGGCGGCTGAGCTGGGAGAGGGCCAGCACCGGGATGTCGAGCTCCTTGGCGATGGCCTTCAGCCCCATGGAGACTTCGCCGATCTCCTGCACCCGGTTGTCGGAGGTGCCGCGCACCAGTTGCAGATAGTCCACTACCAACAGGTCTAGCCCGTGGGTGCGCTTGAGGCGCCGGGCGCGGGCGGCAAGCTGGGCGATGGGAATGGCGGCGGTGTCGTCGATATAGAGCGGGCAGGCTTCCAGCGCCTTGGCGGCCTCGACGAAGCGGCGGAATTCCTCTTCGGTCATGTCGCCCTGGCGGATCTTGTGCGAGGGGATTTCGCTGGCTTCCGACAGGATCCGCCCGGCCAGCTGCTCGGCGGACATTTCGAGGCTGAAGAATCCCACCACCCCGCCATCCACCGCGCCTTCGCTGCCGTCGGGCAGCGTGCCCTTGCGGTAGGCCTTGGCGACGTTGAAGGCGATATTGGTGGCCAGCGAGGTCTTGCCCATCGACGGGCGTCCGGCGAGGATCAGGAGGTCGGAGCGGTGCAACCCGCCAAGCTTGCGGTCCAGGTCCACCAGCCCGGTGGCCAGCCCCGCCAGCCCGCCATCGCGCTGGTAGGCGGCATTGGCCACCTGCACCGCATCGGTCACCGCGCTGAGAAAGCTCTGGAAACCGCCCTCGCTCTGGCCCTGTTCGGCGAGCTTGTAAAGGGCCTGTTCGGCCTCGACGATCTGCTCGCGCGGTTCGCTATCGACATCGACGCGCGCGGCCTTGGCGGCGATGTCGCCACCCAGCCGGATCAGCTCGCGCCGGATCGCGAGGTCGTGGATCATCTGCGCGTAATCGCGTGCGGCAAAGGAGGAGATCGCCGCCCCCGCGAGGCGCGCGAGATAGGCGGGCCCGCCCAGTTCCCGAAGCCCTTCGTCGTCTTCCATGAAGGCCTTGAGAGTGACGGGGCTGGCAAGCTGGTTCTTCTGGATGCGCGCCGCGGCGATCTCGTAGATGCGGGCGTGGACCGGCTCGTGGAAATGCTCGGGGCGGATGATGGAAGCGATTCGGTCGTAGATGTCGTTATTGGTCAGGATGGCGCCGAGAAGCTGCTGCTCGGCCTCCACATGGTGAGGCAGGGGGTCGGCGCCTTCCGCCGGAAGGTTCTGGTCGTTCCGAATGCTGCTGATCTCGTTCATCCCGCCCTCATCGCCCCGGCGCCCTCGTTGCGCCCATCGCACTCGTCACCCTTATCACTCCCTTCACCCACATGCTGCCCCGAACCTGTCCGGTGCCGTTATAGAAAAGGTGCCTGCGCCGGGGCAATCTGGATAAGTCTGTGTATAAGGGTCAGCTTACCACATCCTGTGGGCCAAGACGAGCGGCCCCCCCGATATTGGGGTGGATGGGCAAAAAAGCCACAGTCGCGCGACAATCTTTCAGTCGCGCCGATGTGCCTCTTGCCAGGCGCGCGGGGCCTTC
>JALTZY010000313.1 GCA_027045905.1 Paracoccaceae bacterium | reverse complement strand
GCCCTGCCTTTCATCTTTCCACCAATACTCCGGGGGGCACGGGGGGCAGGCCCCCCGCCGCGCCACGCCTCAGCCGGCCCCGGCCCCGCCCTGCAGCTTCACCGCCTCCTGACGCGCCAGCCTGATCATGTGCGCCACATAGGGCTTCATCGCATCCTCGGCGCGGATCGCCGCATACATGCGCCGGGTGAGCCCGCCGCGTGTCAGCGGGCGGGTGATGTAATCGGGGCTGAAGCGCGCCTCGCGCAGCACCCAGTCCGGCAGCACGCTGACCCCGCGCCCGGAGGCCACCAGCATCAGGATGATCTCTGTCATCTCCACCTGCCTCACCGCCGCGGGCTCCACCCCCGCCGGAGTCAGCAGCTGGGAAAAGGCGTCGATCTTCGCCCGCTCCACCGGATAGGTGATCAGCGTCTCGGGGGCGAAATCCTCCGCCGTGACAAAGGCCCTGCCCGCCAGCCGGTGCCCGGAAGCCGCCACCAGCAGCGGCTCGTAGTCGAACAGCGGCTGGAAGGTGATGCCCGGCAGGTCCACCGGGTCGGACGAAATCACGAAATCCACCTCCTCGCGCCTCAGCGCCTCCAGCGCGCCGAAGGAAAGCCGCAGGCGGATGTCGAGATCCACCTCGGGCCAGGAGCGGCGCAGGCAGTCGAGCACCGGAAGCAGCCAGTCGAAGCAGGCATGACATTCGATGGCCACATGCAGCCGCCCGGAGCGCCCCGATTTCAGCGCCATGAATTCCTCTTCCACCGCCGCCACTTCCGGCAGCACCCGCTCGGCCAGGCGCAACAGCCGCTCGCCGGCGGGCGAGAGCTTCATCGGTTTGGAGCGGCGCTGGAAAAGTTCCATGCCCACCTGCGCCTCCAGCCCCTTGACCTGATGCGAAAGCGCGCTCTGGGTGATGTTGAGCATCTCGGCGGCACGCGCGAGCCCCCCGGCCTCGTGAATCGCCCGGATCGTGCGCAGATGGCGAAATTCGAGATACATGTGAGCGAACCTCAAGAAAATTGTGAACACTATGAATTTGTCTCACATTCACTTTTGCGGCACAAGGGGCCAGACAAAGGGCCGAATCATGAAACCGCCGCAAAACCCGAAAACCACCCCGCCGCAGGACCCGCCGCGCACCGCGACGCAAAAGCCGCCGCGCATATCCTTCGAATTCTTCCCGCCGCAGACGCTCGAGGCCTCGTTCCGCCTCTGGGACACGGTGCGCACGCTGGCCCCGCTGGGCCCGAGCTTCGTCTCGGTCACCTATGGCGCCGGCGGCACCACCCGCAAGCTCACCCATGAGGCGGTGGAGACGATCCACAAGCATTATGGGCTCAATGTCGCGGCCCACCTGACCTGCGTCAATGCCAGCCGTGACGAGACGCTGGAGATCGCCCGCAGCTACAAGCAGATCGGGGTCAAGGAGATCGTCGCCCTGCGCGGCGATCCGCCCAAGGGCGAAGGCCGCTTCACCCCGCATCCCGAGGGCTTTGCCTCCTCGGTCGAGCTGATCGAGGCTTTGGCCGAAGAAGGCGGCTTTCATTTGCGCGTCGGCGCCTATCCGGACCCGCATCCGGAAAGCAGCTCGATGGAAGAAAACGTCGCCTGGCTCAGGCGCAAGGTCGAGGCCGGCGCGGGCTCGGCGATCACCCAGTTCTTCTTCGAGGCCGAGACGTTCTTCCGCTTCCGCGATGCCTGCGAGGCGGCCGGGATCGACGTGCCGATCATCCCCGGCCTGCTGCCGATCGAGAACTGGAAGGGCGTGCGCAAATTCGCCAAGCGCTGCGGCGCCCATGTGCCCGACTGGCTCGACGACGCCTTTGCCAAGGCCGCGCGCGACGGGCGCGAAGACCTGCTGGCAGTGACGCTCGCCACCGAGCTTGCCAGCGAGCTGATCGAAGGCGGGGTCGAAGACATCCACTTCTACACGCTGAACAAGCCCCACCTGACCCGCGACATCGCCCACGCGCTGGGGATCACCGCAAAGGCCGATCTGAACCAGGTCGCCTGAGCGCGCCCCCGACCGGCCTCAGCCCAGCCCCTGCACGGTGACCAGCCGGGTCACGCCATAGCCGTTGAAGCGGGTCCGGGTCACGCCGCTATAGGCGCCCATGGCCTCGAACAGCACGAAATCCCCCTCGGCAATGTCCTCGGGCAGCGCGTATTCGCCGGGCAGACGGTCGAGCGAATCGCAGGTCGGCCCGTAGATCACCCGCGCCCGGCCCTTCCCCATGCGCGGCCGGCCATCCGCGGCCAGCGCCCGCACGCGCCGGCTCACCCCGAGGGCATTGAGCCCCTCGCCCAGGGAGCCATAAACCCCGTCATTGAGAAACACCGCACCGCATTCGCGCACCGCCTTCACCCGGGTTGCCAGCACATGGCTCTCGGCCACCAGCGCGCGCCCCGGCTCGCACAGAAGCGCCGGCGCCCGCGCCCCGAAGGCCGCCGCCACCGCGCCCCGGGTCGCCGCGAATACCGCGCCCAGATCCGGCGCCTCGCCCCGATAATCCGCCGCAAAGCCCCCGCCCACATTGAGCCTCCGAAGCGCCACGCCCGCCTGCCGCGCCACCTCGGCGCAGGTGGCGATATAGGCGGTCCAGGCCTCGGGGGCCGCGCATTGGGTGCCGGGGTGAAAGGTCATCGCCGGGCGAAAGCCGGCCGCGACCACCGCCCGGAGCAGCTCCACGCAGCCGGCCGGATCCTCGCCGAATTTCTCGCCGAAATCATAGACCGCCCCTTCCACCGGCAGGCGCAGACGCACCGCCACCTCGGTGCCGCGCGGCAGGTCTGCCGCCGCCAGCTTGGCCAGTTCCGAAAGGCTGTCCACCGACCAGGACACCACCCCCGCCGCGCGCGCCCGCGCGATCTCGACCGGGCTGCGCACCGGGTTGTTGTAATGCAGCGCCGCATCCGCGCTCACCGCACGCACCTTGTCGATCTCGGCGGGCGAAGCCACGTCAAAGCCCGCGATCCCGGCCCCGATCAGGTTCTCGATCACCGCCGGCGCGTCATTGGCCTTGAGCGCATAGGTCACCGCCCCCGGAAAGCCCGCGCAAAAGTCCCGCACCACCTGCCGCAACACCCCCGGCGCGAAAAACAGCACCGGATCCTGCGGCGCCACGCTGACAAGATAGCTCTCGGGGCTGGCCCAGATCTCGGGATGTCGGCTCATGGAAACCTCGCGCGTCGTTTTCCTCAGCTTTAGCTTTCCGTATAATGCCGCCGAAAACGAGTGGCAAATCGCACAAAACGCGCTAATTTTCCATCATATTCACATCCAGAGCATACAAATGGACGAAACCGACCGCGCCCTTCTCACCCTCTTGCAGGAAAATGCCCGCCTGCCCGTGGCCACGCTGGCACGCCGGCTGGGGCTCGCCCGCTCCACCGTGCAGGCGCGTATCGAGCGGCTGGAAGCGCGCGGCATCATCGCCGGCTATGCCCTGCGGCTGGGCGAAGAGGCAGGCCCGATCCGCATCCGCGCAACCGTGCTGGTCTGGCTCGAGCCCCGCGCCGCCCCGGCCGTGCTCGCCCGCCTCAGAAGCCTTCCCCAGGTGCGCGCCGCCCATACCGCCTCGGGCCGCTTCGACATGGTGCTGGAAGTCGCCGCCCATTCCACCCGCGAGCTTGACGAAACCCTCGACCTGATCGGCGAAACCGAAGGCGTGCGCGGCTCCGAAAGCCTGATCCACCTCTCCACCCGCATCGACCGCCGCCCCTGAGCGCCCTTTCATCTTTCCATAAATACTCCCGCCGGAGGCACGATTTTTCTCACGAAAAATCGCCCCCGCCCGCACCCATTCACGGCTACCGACCCCCTTTCCCTTCCCGCGCCCATTGGCTAAACGGTCCCGGACGCAACCAGCCGAGGACGCCCCCAATGGCCATGGAAAAAACCTTCGATCCGCAATTCGCCGAACCGCGCCTCTATCAGGCCTGGGAGCAGGCGGGCGCCTTCAGGGCCGGGGCCAACAGGTCGCGCGACGAGACCTTCACCATCATGATCCCGCCGCCCAACGTCACCGGCGCGCTGCATGTGGGCCATGCCTTCAACAACACGCTGCAGGATATCCTGATCCGCTGGCACCGGATGCGCGGCTTCGACACGCTCTGGCAGCCCGGCCAGGACCATGCCGGCATCGCCACCCAGCTTCAGGTCGAAAAGATGCTGGCCGCCCAGGGCGCGCCCGGCCGGCGCGAGCTGGGGCGCGAAAAGTTCCTCGAAAAGGTCTGGGAGTGGAAGGGCAAATACGGCGACACCATCATCGACCAGTTGAAGCGCCTCGGCGCCTCCTGCGACTGGTCGCGCAACGCCTTCACCATGGCCGGCGCGCCGGGCGATCCGCGCACGGGCCACGAAAACAGCCCCAATTTCCATGACGCGGTGATCCGGGTATTCGTGAACATGTATGAAAAGGGCCTGATCACCCGCGGCAAGCGGCTGGTCAACTGGGACCCGCATTTCGAGACCGCGATCAGCGACCTCGAGGTGGAGAACCGCGAGGTCGATGGCCATATGTGGCACTTCAAGTATCCGCTCGCGGACGGCGAGACCTACGAATATGTGGAGCGCGACGAAGACGGCAATGTGACCCTGCGCGAGACCCGCGATTACATCTCCATCGCCACCACCCGGCCCGAAACCATGCTTGGCGATGGCGCGGTGGCCGTTCACCCCGATGACGCGCGCTATGCCCCCATCGTCGGCAAGCTCTGCGAGATCCCGGTGGGGCCCAAGGAATTCCGCCGCCTGATCCCGATCATCACCGATCCTTACCCGGACCCGGATTTCGGCTCCGGCGCGGTGAAGATCACCGGCGCCCATGATTTCAACGACTACCAGGTGGCCAGGCGCGGCCACATCCCCATGTATCGGCTGATGGACACAAGCGCGCATATGCGGAGCGACGGTGCCCCCTATGCCGAGGCCGCCGCCCGCGCGCAGGAGATCGCCAATGGCGCCGATTTCACCGAGGCCGAGGTGGATACTCTGAACCTCGTGCCTGACGACCTGCGCGGGCTCGACCGCTATGAAGCCCGTGAAAGGGTGGTGCGCCAGATCACCGAAGAGGGGCTCGCGGTGATGACCACGGATGCGGACGGCAACGCGGTGCCGCTCGTCGAAAACAAGCCGATCATGCAGCCCTTCGGCGACCGTTCCGGGGTGGTGATCGAGCCGATGCTGACCGACCAGTGGTTTGTCGATACCGCGCAGATCGTGGGGCCGGCGCTCGAGGCCGTGCGCAGCGGCCGCGTGAAGATCATGCCCGAGAGCGGCGAAAAGGTCTTCTACCACTGGCTCGAGAATATCGAGCCCTGGTGCATCTCGCGCCAGCTGTGGTGGGGGCACCAGATCCCGGTCTGGTATGACGCGGAGGGCAACGAATATTGCGCCGCGAGCGAGGAAGCGGCGCGCGAAAAGGCCGGCGGCAAGCCGCTGACCCGCGACCCCGACGTGCTCGACACATGGTTTTCCTCCGGCCTCTGGCCCTTTGGCACGCTGGGCTGGCCGCAGGACACGCCGGAAATGCGCCGCTATTTCCCCACCGACGTGCTGATCACCGGGCAGGACATCCTGTTCTTCTGGGTGGCGCGGATGATGATGATGAGCCAGGCGGTGCTCGGGGAGGATCCGTTTCACACCGTCTATCTCCACCAGCTGGTGCGCGACGAAAAGGGGCAGAAGATGTCCAAGACCAAGGGGAATGTCATCGACCCCCTTGAAATCGTGGACGAATTCGGCGCCGACGCCCTGCGCTTCACGATGGCGCAGATGGCGGCGATCGGCGGCGTGCTGAAGCTCTCGACCGACCGCATCAAGGGCTATCGCAACTTTGGCACCAAGCTGTGGAACGCGGC
Organism: Paracoccaceae bacterium; assembly: GCA_027045905.1. Taxonomy (GTDB): domain Bacteria; phylum Pseudomonadota; class Alphaproteobacteria; order Rhodobacterales; family Rhodobacteraceae; genus JAAEUB01. Next base: position 3,894 of record JALTZY010000313.1, on the reverse strand, counting down.
CCGCTTTGCCGAGATGAACGGCGCGCTGGGCTCGGACGGCACGCTGCCCGCCGCCACCGCGCCAGCCAATAAATGGATCATCGGCGAGGTGGCGCGCCTGCGCGAAAGCGTGGACGAGGCGCTCACCGCCTTGCGCTTCAACGATGCCGCCAACGCGCTCTACGCCTTTACCTGGGGCAAGCTCTGCGACTGGTATCTGGAATTTTCCAAGCCGCTTCTGGCAAGCGACGACAAGGCCGCAGAGACCCGCGCCACCATGGCCTGGGCGATCGACCAGACGCTGACCATGCTGCACCCGATCATGCCTTTCATCACCGAGGAGATCTGGGGGCTTGCCGGCGCGCGGGGCAACATGCTGATCCACCAGGACTGGCCCGAATATACCACCGACCAGCTTCTGGACGCTGAGGCCGACCGGGAAATGAACTGGGTGATTTCGCTGATCGAGGCGATCCGCTCGGCGCGCGCGCAGATGCATGTGCCGGCGGGGCTGAAGATCCCGGTCATCCTGCAGGAGCTCGACGAAGCCGGGCACTCGGCGCTTGCCGAGAACGAGGCGCTGATCCGGCGGCTCGCGCGCATCGAGAGCATCACCGAGCAGGCCGAGCTGCCGAAAGGCTGCATCACCGTGGCGGTGCCCGGGGGCAGCTTTGCCCTGCCGCTTGCGGAGATCATCGACGTGGACGCGGAAAAAGCCCGTCTTTCCAAGGCGCTCGACAAGCTTGCAAAGGAGATCCGGGGGCTTGCGGGGCGGGTGAACAACCCGAAATTCGTGGCCTCCGCCCCGGCCGAGGTAGTGGCCGAGACCCGCGCCAACCTGGCCCTGCGCGAGGAAGAGGAAGCGCGGCTGCGAGAGGCGCTGGCACGGCTCGAGGCGCTGGACTGAGGGCCGGCGGAGACGATTTTTCGCAGAAAAATCGGCGCCCCCTCAGCCCTCGCGCAGGGCCGCGTGGATGGTTTCGGCCAGCCGCGCGCTGATCCCCTCCACCGCGCGCAGGTCCTCGATGCCGGCGCGCGCCACCGCCCTGGCCGAGCCGAAATGCGCGAGCAGCGCGCGTTTGCGCCCCGGCCCCACGCCGGGGATGTCGTCAAGCGGGCTCGCCCCCATGGCGCGGGCGCGTTTGGCGCGGTGGGTGCCGATGGCAAAGCGGTGCGCCTCGTCGCGCAAGCGCTGGATGAAGTAGAGCACCGGATCGTTGCGCGCGAGCGCCATGACCGGCCGGCCGGGGCGGTAAAACTCCTCCTTGCCCGCATTGCGCTCCTCGCCCTTGGCCACGCCGATCAGCGCGATATCGTCGAGCCCCATCCCCTCGAGCACCTCGGCCACCGCCGAGACCTGCCCGGCCCCGCCGTCGATCAGCAGGAGGTCGGGCCAGCCTTCGCCCGCACGCTCCGGGTCTTCCTTCAGCAGGCGCTTGAAGCGGCGGGTCAGCACCTCCTTCATCATCGCGAAATCGTCGCCCGGGGCGAGGCCCTCGCCCTTGATGTTGAACTTGCGATACTGGCTTTTCACAAAGCCCTCCGGCCCGGCGACGATCATCGCCCCCACCGCATGGGCGCCCTGGATGTGGCTGTTGTCATAGACCTCGATGCGCCGCGGCGCGGCGGGCAAGCCGAAAGCCTCGGCAAGCCCCTGAAGCAGGCGCGCCTGGCTCGCGCTCTCGGCGAGCTTGCGGCCGAGGCTTTCGCGGGCATTGCGCTCTGCGCCGGCAACGAGCGCCGCCTTTTCGCCCTTCTGCGGCACCAGGATGCGCAGCTTGCGCCCGGCGCGCTGGCCGAGCGCCGCTTCCATCAGTTCCACATCCTCGATCGGGTGGCTCAGGAGCAGAAGGCGCGCAGGCTCCCGGCGGGCGTAGAACTGGCCGATGAAGCCCGCCAGCACCTCGTCGGGCTCGGCGCCAGAGCCGGTGCGCGGGTAGAAATCGCGGTTGCCCCAATTCTGATGCGCGCGGATGAAAAACACCTGCACGCAGGCCTGCCCGCCCTCCATGTGGAGCGCGATCACGTCGGCCTCGGGCGTTGCGCGCGGGTTCACCCCCTGCACCTGCTGCACCTCTGTGAGCGCGCGGATACGGTCGCGCAGCGCTGCGGCGCGCTCGAATTCCAGCGCCGCGCTCGCCGCCTCCATCTCGCGCACGAGCGCCGCCTGCACCTTGCGCGAGCGGCCCCGGAGGAAGCTCTCGGCATCGGCCACCAGCGCCGCGTAATCCGCTTGCGAGATCTTGCCCACGCAGGGGCCCGCGCAGCGCTTGATCTGGTATTGCAGGCAGGGGCGGGTGCGCGCGGCAAAGGTGGCGTCGGAGCAATCGCGCAAGAGAAACACCTTTTGCAGCTGGTTCAGCGTACGGTTGACCGCCCCGGCGCTGGCAAAGGGGCCGAAATAGGCGCCCTTGCGCTTCTTGGCCCCGCGATGCTTGAGGATCTGCGGGAAGGGGTGGTCGCCGGTCAGCAGGATATTGGGGAAGCTCTTGTCATCGCGCAAGAGCACGTTGAAGCGGGGCTTCAGCTGCTTGATGAGGTTCTGTTCCAGGAGCAGCGCTTCGGTCTCGGTCTCGGTGGTGAGAAACATCATGCTCGCGGTCAGCCCGATCATCCGGGCGATGCGCGGGCTGTGGCCGGTGGGGCGCGCGTAGGAGGCGACGCGCTTTTTCAGCGCCCTGGCCTTGCCCACATAGAGCACCTCGCCGCGTCGATCGAGCATCCGGTAAACGCCGGGGGAATTGTCGAGCCGGGGCAGGTAGGCGGCGATCACCGCATGGCCGGTGGCGGGCGTGGGGTCGGTGGCTGAGGGCGCGGGGTCGGCGGCGGAAATGTCGGATTTGTCCTCTTCGCTCACCGGCTTTCTACCCCGTCTGGCTGATTCTCTCTGGCTGCAATCTATCGTGAAAGAATGCAAGAAAAAACGCTCGGCCCGGCCTGTGGATAAGTCTGTGGGGGAAATCGCCGGATTGGCAAAAAATGCTGTTATTCGGCAGGGTTGTCACATTTTGTTGAAGTTTCGGCTCTTTTGGTAAGGCATTGATTTGAAAGGGATAGAAATTCCTCCCCCGGTCGATTTGCCGCAGCATCGGGAGCAGCTTCTCCGCCCCGCGCGCCCCGTCGCCCCCCGTGCACAACTCGTGCGCACAACTCGCGCAGACGGGGCCGGGCGCGCTATTCCACCCCCAGCACGTCGGGCGTCTGCCAGGCCAGGTGCTGGCCGCCGTCCACCGCGATCAGCTGGCCGGTCACCGCCGGCGCGTCGAGCAGGTAGCCGAGCGCGGCGGTGATGTCTTCGGGGTTCGCCCCGCGCCCGAGCACGGTGGCGGCGCGCTGGCGGGCGAAATGCTCGGGGCTCTGGCGCGCGCCGATCAGGGTCGGCCCCGGAGCGATGGCATTGACCCGCACGGCCGGGGCCAGCGCCTGGGCGGCGGTGCGGGTGAGCGCCCAGAGGCCCATCTTGGCCAGCGTGTAGGTCATGAATTCGGGGGTGAGCTTCTGCACGCGCTGGTCGATCATGTTGATGACCTGCGCCCGGGCCAGCGGCTCGCCGGCGGCGTCCCTGCCGGCCTCGGGCGCCTGGGCGGCGAAGGCCTGGGTGAGGAAGAACGGCGCGCGCAGGTTGGAGCCGATATGGCGCTTCCAGCTTTCAGGGGTGGCGCTGGCGAGCGTGTCGTATTCGAAGATCGAGGCATTGTTGATCAGCAGGTCCAGCGGGCCGCCGAGCGCCTCGGCGGCGGCGGGGACGAGGGCCTCGGTCGCGGCGTGGTCGAGCAGGTCGGCCTGCACCAGCGCGCCGCGCCGGCCCGCGGCCTCGATCCCCGAGAGAGTCTCTTCGGCACCCTTGCGCGAGGTGGCGTAATGCACCGCCACATCAAAGCCGCGCACGGCCAGCGCCAGCGCCATGGCCTGGCC